>JBHENJ010000038.1:0-4457 GCA_046262115.1 Candidatus Limnocylindria bacterium
GTCCTTGCCCTTGACGTCGGCAAGGGAGTGGTCGCCGTGCTCGCCACGCGGGCGCTGCTGTCGGGTCTCGGGCCGCAGGTCGCCGAGTGGGGAGCGGCCGCCGCGGCCGCGGCGGCGGTCCTCGGCCACATCTACTCGCCGTTCATCGGGTTCCGCGGCGGCCGGGGGGTGGCGACCACCGCGGGCGGCTTGCTCGGCCTCGCGCCGGCGTCGCTGCTCGTCGTCGCCCCGGCGACGCTCCTGATCATGTGGCGCTCGAGGTACGTTTCGCTCGGATCGCTTGCCGGCGCCGTGCTCACCGTCGTCGTGGTCGGCGCGCTCCTCCTGCTGCGTCGCGCGGATGGGGCCGATCTCGCCTTCGCGCTCGTCGCCGCTTCCCTCGTCGTGGTGGCGCATCGCGACAACATCGCGCGGCTGCGAGCCGGAACGGAACGCCGCCTCGGCGAGCCCGCTGCGGCGCGCGATGGCTGACGGCGTGCGAGCGCTCGGATCACTGCCGAACCTGCTGGGTGTCGGCCGGATCCTGGCGACCCCGCTGATCGTGCTGCTCGTTCTGCGGCCCTTCCCCGCCGCGGGCGTCATCGCGTTCGTCCTGTTCGCGGCGGCATCGTTCAGCGACATCGTCGACGGCCGCCTGGCGCGCGCGCGTGGCACGGTGACCCGGCTCGGGGTGTTCATGGACCTCACCGCCGACAAGGTCCTCGCGGCCGGCGTCATGATCGCCATGGTCGAGGTCGACCTTCTGCCGACGTGGATCGTGGCGATCCTGATCGTGCGCGAATTCGTCGTCCAGGGCGCGCGCGCGGTCGCGGCCGAGACGGGGCTGGTGATGGCAGCGGGCGCGGTCGGCAAGGGCAAGGCGTTTGCGACCTACGCGGGGATCGGCCTGCTCCTGCTGGCATACGACGCGTGGACCGGAGGTCCGCTCGCGGCGATACCGATCGCGGCAGAGTGGCTTGGCGCGGTCGGGTGGTGGGTGATGGTGGTCGCGACGGCGCTCAGCGTCGTGAGCGCGACGATCTACCTCCGAGCTGCGCTCGCCAGCCTGCTGGAGGAGCGCGCCTGACGGGGAGCGCCACGCGTCACTTGATGATCCGCTGCTGGAGGCGGAGGGTCGCGATCGTCAGTCCCACCGCCAGCATCACGACGAGATATGCGACGTCGAGCACGACCGCGGGACCGACCGCTCCGGTCGTCAGCGCGCGCAGGAGCGCGACGCCGTGGTACAGCGGCGTGAGCTGCACGACGATCCGTACCGGCTCCGGGTAGATGTACAGCGGGAAGAAAGTTCCCGAGAACAGGAACATCGGCATCACGACCAGCCCCATCACGATGTCGAAGTCCTGGATCTTGCGCACGAACCCGGTGATCGCGAGTGCGCCCGCGGAGAACGCCGCGGAGACGAGGATCGCCGCGGGGAGCGCCAGGATCGCCCACGGCGAGAGGACGAGCCCCATCGCCAGCATGACGATCAGGAAGGCCGCCGCGTACAGCGAGCCGCGACTCAGCGCCCAGATCATCTCGCCGAGCGCGACGTCCGGCACGCCGAGCGGTGTGGCCAGCACGCCCTCGTACGTTCGCTGGTAGTTCAGCTTGAAGAAGATGTTGAAGAAGCCATCCGTGATCGCGCCGTTCATGCACGAGCTGGCGAGCAGCGCCGGTGCCACGAAGGCGGCGTACGGGATCGACGCCCCGCCCGGGCCGGGCAGCGAGCCCACGATCGAGCCGAGCCCGAAGCCGATGCCCAGCAAGTAGAAGAGCGGCTCGAAGAAGCCGGAGAAGATGATCATCCAGCCGTGGCGGTAGACGAGCAGGTTGCGCTGCACGAGCCGCCACGAGCGGGCGGGCGACGGCAGCGTGACCGGTGATCGAAGCGGTCGGACCAGACCGGTCACGGCTACTTCACCATCCGTCTGCGGAGTGTGATTCGGCCGATGACGACACCCGCCGCGAGGAACGCGGCGAGGTACCCGACGTGCGCGACACTCGGCACCGGACCGATGGTGCCGAGTACCAGGCCCCGCACCAGGGCCGCGCCGTGGTAGAGCGGAGTCGCCCTCGCCACCCACTCGATCGCGTCCGGGAGACGGTCGACCGGGAAGAAGACTCCGGAGAACAGGAAGAGAGGGTTCATGACGAAGCGGAACACCCAGGTGAACCCGCTGTCGTTCTGCTGGGTCGCGGTGAAGGCGATCATCGCGGCCGAGAACCCGAGACCGGTCACGATCGCCGCCGGCAACGCCAGCAGCGCGAGCGGCGACGTCGCGATCCCGAAGGCGATGATGATCGCGAGGAACGCCACGGAGACCGTCGTCACCCGGACGCCCATCCACGCCAGTTCTCCGAAGAGGACGTCGTCGACGTTCAACGGCGTTGCCAGCATCGCCTCGTAATTGCGGCCCCAGCGGATCTTCGACAGGATCGGCCAGCTGCACTCGAAGACGGCGGTCTGCATGCAGGCAGCGGCGAGCAGTCCCGGCGCCAGGAAGCTCGGATAGGGGACGCCGCCGAGCACCGAGGTGTCGTTGGCACCCATCAGCTGCCCCAGGCCCAGGCCCATGGCGGTCAGGAAGAGGAGCGGCTGCAGGAACGAGAAGAACAGCGATCCGCGCCAGGTGCGCCGGTACACGAGCAGGTTGCGGTGCGTGACGCGCAGCGCGTTCCCGCCCGGCTGGGTGGCGCGCGCCAGCCCGCTCACTCGACGAGCGAGCGGCCGGTGAGCCGCAGGAAGACATCCTCGAGCGTCGCTCGCCGCACGAGCGCGCTCTGCGGTGAGATGCCGCGCTCGTGGACGCGCGAAAGCGCGCCATCGCCGTCGGCGGTGTACAGCAGCAGCCGGTCGGGGAGCTCCTCGATACGCTCCGCGAGATCGTCGAGCTGCCCGTCGAGCGCGGGCACGCGGTCGGGGTCCATCCGGAGCTCGACGACGTCGCGCGTGGCGTATCGGTCGATCAGTTCACGCGGCGTGCCCTCCGCGACGATCTTCGCCTTGTCCATCACCACAAGCCGATCGCATAGCTGCTCGGCCTCGTCCATGTAGTGCGTCGTGATGACGAGCGTCACTCCGCGCTGCTTGAGCCGATACAGCCGATCCCACAGGAGGTGCCGCGCCTGCGGATCGAGCCCCGTCGTCGGCTCGTCGAGGAGCAGCACCGACGGCTCGTTGATGAGCGCCCGCGCGATCGTGAGCCGCCGCTTCATGCCGCCGGACAGCGGCTCGACGAGGTCTTTTGCGCGCTCCGACAGCTGGACGAACTCGAGGAGCCCGTCCGCGCGGCGGCGCGCCTCGTGGTCGGGAATGTCGAAGTAGCGGGCGTACATCTCGAGGTTCTCGCGGACGGTCAGCTCGGTGTCGAGCGTGTCGAGCTGCGGGACCACTCCGAGCTTCGCCTTGATGGCCGATGCCTGGGTGCGCGGATCCATCCCGGCGACCCGCAGCAGCCCGTCGGTAATCGGCGAGACGCAGCCGATCATCCGCATCGTCGAGGTCTTGCCCGCGCCGTTCGGGCCGAGGAAGCCGAATGCCTCCGCAACGTTGACGTCGAAGTCGATGCCGTCGACCGCCACGAAGCTACCGAAGCGCTTCGTCAGTCCGCGGGCGTGGATGAGCGGCTCGTCGACCTGGGGCATTCGCTGATTCTATCGACGCCGGCGGTCCGCGCGGCCCGCAGCCCGGTTCAGAGGCCGAGTGCCAGCGAGTCGGCCCGCGGGTCGGCGCCGCCGGCCAGCGCGGGGCTGTCGCCGTCGCCCTCCTCGCTCACGATCTGCGCCCAGCCCATCACCGGATCGAGGCGTTCCAGGACCCGGATGTCGTGCCCGCGCTCGCGGAGCGCGTCGACGTCCCGCTGACTCGCGACACCTGGCTCGAGCGCCATCCGCCGCAGTGGGGCCCCGGGCGCGTCGACCTCGAGGACCCAGCGCGGGCGCTCGACGGCCTGTTGGGCGTCGAGGCCGTCGTCGACGAGTGTGTTCACCAGCTGGACCATCGTCTGCGGCTGGCCGTCGCCGCCCATGGCGCCGAGCGCCATCCACGGCCGTCCGTTGCGCAACAGCATGCCGGGCATCAGGGTGTGGAGCGGCCGCGTGCGCGGCTCGAGGCGGTTCGCCGCCCCGGGCTCGAGCGTGAAGTACGCGCCACGATTCTGGAGCATGATCCCGGTCCGGCCGGCCATGATCCCGGAGCCGAAGCCCATGTAGTTCGACTCGATCAGGCTGACCATCCCGCCTTCTCCGTCCGCCGCGGCGAGGTACACCGTCCCGCCGGCTGCGACGACTCGGGCCTCGAACGTCTCGGCGCGGCGTGGGTCGAGCCGAGCAGCCAGCGAGCGGGCGTGCTGGTCGGAGAGCAGCCACGCGGTGTCGATCCAGCCGTGCTCCGGATCGGCGACGTGCGCGTCGCGCTCAGCCCACGCGACCTTCATCGCCTCGGCCTGGGCGTGGATCCGACCGGCGGGCGC
>JBHENJ010000039.1:0-11994 GCA_046262115.1 Candidatus Limnocylindria bacterium
GTTCGCGCTCGCGCGTACCGGCCCGCGCCATGCCCTCTCCCGGATCGATCCGCGCACGAACCGCGTCACCCGGACGGTCCCGCTGACGCGCGAGTACTCGGTCATCGCATCGGGGCCGAGCGGCCTCTGGGGAGCCGGCTGTCTGAAGCGGCTCCGCCACCCGGATTTCGAGTGCCGGCGCGCGGCGGTTCACCGCATCGACCTGCGCACGGGCCGGCCGGAGGTCGCGTTGGCGCTCCCCGCGGCCGCCGAGGCGACGTCGGTGCAGATCCTGGTCAGCGATCTCGGGGCGGGGCGCGATGCAGTCTGGGTCGTCCAGCCCGGCAAGTCCGAGTCAGCTTCCTCGCGTGTCTCGTCCGTCCTGCGGCGCGTCGATCTCAGCACCCGCAAGCTGACGACTGTGCGCACCCTGCCGCGGGAACCCGCCGACCTTGCGGTCGGCGGTCACGGCGCCTGGGTCGTCGACGTCCTCGAGCGCATCCGCATCGACCCGTGACGGCGCCGCCGCGACACCGTACCGACCTTCACCGCCGTCGATCACGAGCACGACCACCACACCCACCGGATTCCGGCGGCGCCCTCCGCGGACGGCCCTCAGCGCGACGCTGCACTGCCTCACCGGCTGCGCGATCGGCGAGATCCTCGGCATGGTCTGGCCGCTGCAGCAGCCCATCGGCATCCTCGAAGCCGAAAGCGGCCAACCGCGCCTGCCGTGCAGCTCGTCGCCGACACCGGCGCCGTCACGAACGCCGCGACGATCCTGCGCCCCGCGCGATGGAGCGCTCTTCGTCGACCAGCGCGCTGCCGCCGGCTATTGGTTCTGCATCACGCCCACGCGCCGTGGGCCCTGACGATCGTCGCGGATCCGGCGCTCGACGAGGCCTACCGCGTGGCGTGGGAACGCGCCGCCGCAAGCGTCCGCGAGCGCGGCCGGGCGAGCGAGCGAGGTCGACTACGCGATCGCGCGACGCGTCCGGGCCCTTTCGACGCGGCAGCGGATCGCTGGGGCTGCCTTGAGCCCCGCGGTCGCCCGGGCGATCGAACTGCGCGGCGGTGTGTATCCGGACTGCGCGCCGACCTCCGCGAGCCGCGCCGGACCGCGATCATGATCGCCGTCGGCGCACGCGATGTCCTCTTCGGCCTGCCCGCGCCAGCGGCGACCTGGCACTCCGCATGTCCTGAGCGGTGCGTCGGTCGCCGCCCGACCGCGATCCCCGCGCCCGTCGAGATCGACGGGGGCGCGACCGACCTGCGCCTCGACGACAGCCGGTTCGGCTCGATCGGAGGGGTCGTGCGCCAACGCACGTCGGCTGGGCGAACGGTGACGGAGGGGTCGTGCTGCGTGTCCTGGGCGGGGCGAGCGGACACACCATCGACGCCCACCTCCCGAGCACCCGCTGAACCTGCGGCAGGCGATGTCCCCGAGCCGATGAGTTTCGCGGACTCAAGCGGTCTGATAGGTCAGACTCACAAGACCGACCCGCCATCCAAGGAGCCAGATGACCATCCACTCCGCTCTCGCGATCGAGGCCAGCGGCCTCGTCAAGTCTTTCGGCAAGACGCGCGCGGTTGACGGCGTGGATCTGGCCGTGGCCAGCGGCTCCGTCTACGGTGTGCTGGGCCCCAACGGCGCCGGCAAGACGACGACGATCCGCATGCTGGCGACGTTGATCCGTCCCGATGCGGGCACGGCCCGGGTCCTTGGATACGACATCGTCAACGAGTCCGACGCTGTTCGGGGCGCCGTCAGCCTCACCGGCCAGCTCGCTTCCGTGGACGAGGATCTCACGGGCCGCGAGAACCTGATCCTGCTCGGACGCCTCCTGGGGCTCAAGCGCCCGTGGGCCAGGGACCGTGCCGACGGGCTGATCGATGCCTTTGGGCTGTCCGAGGCCGCGGGGCGGCTCGTCAAGAACTACTCGGGCGGGACGCGACGCAGGCTCGACATCGCCGCGAGCATCGTCGTCACCCCGCAGCTGATGTTCCTCGACGAGCCGACGAGCGGCCTCGACCCGCGCTCGCGCAACCAGGTCTGGGGCATCATCCGAGCGCTGGTCGCGGAGGGGACGACGATCCTGCTCTGCACTCAGTACCTGGAGGAGGCCGACCAGCTTGCCGATCGGATCGCCGTCATCGACCACGGCAAGGTGATCGCCGAGGGGACGCCGGGCCAGCTCAAAGCCTCAATCGGCTCAGGCTCGCTGCACGTGCGCCTGCTGGACCCCGAGCAGCGCCCCGCAGCCGAACTGGTCCTGGATCGAGAGCTGGGCGCGGTCATCCTGGAGCCCGACCCTGCCGCCCTGTCGGCCTCGTGCGCGGACGCCGATCGTGCCGCCGAGGCGGTCGCGGAGCTGTCTCGCTCCGGTGTGCGGATCGCCGGATTCTCGCTCGGCCAGCCGAGCCTCGACGAGGTCTTCCTGGCGCTGACGGGTCGTCCCTCGCAAGCGGACCCGGACGAGCAAGCCAATTCGATCGAAAAGGAGCAAGCAGCATGAGCGTCCAGCCGACGACGCAACCCCGCCCGTCGTCCGTCGTCGACCAGGACGCGATCCGCAAGGCGATCTCGTCGACCTCACGCCCGCCCAGGGCGAGCGCGTTGTCGGCCTCGCTCACCTTCGGCTGGCGCGGGATGCTCAAGGTCAAGCACGTTCCCGAGCAACTCCTGGACGTGACGATCAGCCCGGTGATGTTCGTCGTGATGTTCACCTATCTGTTCGGCGGCGCGATCGCCGGGTCGACAGGTGAATATCTGGACTACATCCTGCCGGGGATCCTGGTGATGTCGGTGCTGTTCACTACCGTCTACTCCGGCGTCGCGCTGAACACCGACCTGACCAAGGGCGTCGTCGACCGCTTCCGCTCGCTGCCGATCTGGCGCCCCGCTCCGCTGGTGGGATCGCTGCTCGGCGACAGCGTTCGCTACCTGCTGGCCGGGATCGTCATCATCGTGCTGGGCGTGATCCTCGGCTACAGCCCGGGCGCAGGCGTGGGCGGCGCCGTCGCAGCGCTGGGTCTAGTCGTCGTCTTCGCCTTCGGCCTTTCCTGGGTCTTCACGACCCTCGGCCTGCTGCTGCGCTCGCCCAACGCGGTCATGAACACCGGCTTCATGTCGATCTTCCCGCTCACGTTCCTGTCCAACGTCTTCGTCGAACCAGACACGCTGCCGGCGGGACTTGAGGCGTTCGTCGACGTCAACCCGATCTCGATCCTGGTAACCGCGTCGCGAGGCTTGATGGAGGGAAATGCCGATCCGAGCGACATCGCGATCGTATTGGGCGTGGCGGCAGTGCTGACCGCGGTGTTCGCGCCGCTGACAACGCGCCTGTACCGCAAGCGCTGACCCTGGATCGCTCGATCTCACGGCTCGGATGGCGCTTGTGCGACGTGCGATGCTCAGGAATCGTGCACAGCGTCCGAAGCGTTCCGCGGTGGCTCAAGCATCCCCATGCTATGTCCGATAGCGGACGCGTGTCCCACGCGCACAACCCTCGCCCGGGAGGCCGGCAACGGGCCTCGCTGCGCGCATGGGGGTACGTCGCGGCGCTGACAGTCGCGCTCGGCCTGCCGGCCGCGGCCGCGGCCGCGCGCGCGGATGTGGTGCCTCCACCGGCCAGCGGATGCGCGGTTCAGCCGCAGACGAACCATCTCGTCGCAGACGCCACGCATTCCGGCGTCATCAGCCTCTACTTCCACGACGCGGCCGGGGCTCGCGTGCTCTACTGGGAGTGCATCGGTGATCGCCTCGTGCGGCTCGGTGCACGAAGGAGCGTGCCGCCAGCCCCGGCGATCCTCGAGAACGAGCTGACATGGTCCTGCGATCGACTCGAACGGCGATTCGTGGCCGCCGCCAGGATGGCCGACGGCTCGATCGCGCTGGGGACCTACAGCGTTCGCACGCCGTCCTGCCGGCGGCGCTTCAAGCTCGATGTCCCGAGCCACGTCGTGCCCGGCAAGATCGCTCGCATCCGCATCGTCGACCTGTGGGGGATCGGCGGCATCAGCCCGAAGCTCTGCGTGACGCCCGCCCAGGCCAGCCGCGAGTGTGAGACGGTCGTGCTCCGCGGCGCGGTCGCGGTCGCCACGCGCCGCTATCGCGCGAGGACGCGCGGGCGCTGGCGCGTAGAGCTGCGAGTCAACGACCGCAGCCTGCGCGACTCGTGGGAGGTCGGCGGCGACGGCGGCTCGCCGAAGAAGGCGCCGATGACGGTGCTCGCCACCGGCGACTCGATGATGCAGGGCATCGACAGCTTCCTCTCCGACGAGCTCGGGGACTCTGCCGAGGTTCACAGCGACGTCCTTCCCGGTAGCCAGATCAGCCGGGGAGACTTCTGGGCCAAGCACTCGGCCGCTCAGACCAAGCGCCTGCGACAGGACATCACCGTGATCTCCACCGGCGGCGCGAGCGACGGTCTGCCGCTGGCCGACGCCAGCGGCGCGCTGCAGCCCTGCTGCGGCGAGCCGTGGCTGCACCAGTACACCCGTCGCCTGCGCAGGATGATGCGGACCTACCTGCAGGCAGGACGCGGCCGCGTCTTCTGGCTCACGCTGCCCGGCGCCGCGCTATCCACCGCGAAAGCTGATCGCCGATGCCGTGAACACGTCGATCCTGCGCGCGGCCGATGGTCTGGATGGCGTGAGCGTTGTGCGGATGGACCTGCTCGTCTCCCGCGACGGCTACCGCGAGAACATCCGCTACCGCGGCCGCGACGTCGATGTGCGCGAGCCCGACGGCGTTCATCTCAACATCTCCGGAACCGCGATCGCCGCCAAGGCGATCAAGCGGGCGATCCGCGGGCAGTAGCGCTCGCGGCGAGCGGCGCAACCCGGCCGACCTCAACCCGGCCGCCGTGCGGGCACATTCGTATGATGGTCGTATGGCGATCGTGAGGCTACGGGGACAGCTGGTGAAGCTCGCGGGTGGCTCCGAGCACCGGATCGAGGGCGCCACCGTCACCGAGCTGCTGGAGGAGCTCGAGCGCTCGAAACCAGCGCTGGAGGCGTGGATCCTCGACGAGCGCGGGGTCATCCGCCGGCACATCAACGTGTTCGTCAACGGCGAGCAGGCGGAGTCCGACACTGCAGTCGGCGCTGACGACAAGATCGAGATCCTGCCGGCGATCTCCGGAGGATGACCGAGCTTCTCGTCGGCACCCGCAAGGGGCTCTTCGTCCTCGAGGGAGATCCAGGCGCGGAGTTCGCGCTGAAGACACGGGCGTTCGAGGGTGAGCCCATCGAGTACGCGATGCGCGAGCCGCAGTCGGGCCGCTATTTCGCGTCGGTGACCTCGCCCTTCTACGGGCCGAGGATCTGGTTTACGGACGACGACCCGGCGGGCGAGTGGCGGCCGGCGGCCGGCGTCGCCCTGCCCAAGGGCGGCGACCGGGCGCTCAAGCGCATCTGGGAGATCGTCGCCAGCGAGGACGCCAGCAGGCTCTACGCCGGCGGCGACCCCGGCGTGCTCTTCGAAAGCCGTGACGGCGGTGAGACCTGGGAGCTCAACCGAGCGCTCTGGGAGCACCCGACGCGGCCGGCGTGGCGCAGCGACTCCGGCGGCCTGTCGGTGCACTCGATCCTGCCGTGGCCCGGTGATCCGGATCGCCTCGCCGTCGGGATCTCGGCCGCCGGCGTCTGGCTCACCGAGGACGGTGGCAAGACGTGGCGCCACGGCAACGAGGGGATCCTCGCCGACTACCTGCCCGAGCGGGCGCAGGGCAAGTCGATCGCGCTGTGCGTCCACGGCCTCGCCCGCGCGCGCGAGCGACCGGAGCGGCTGTTCATGCAGTTTCACGGCGGCGTCTACCGCTCCGACGATGCCGGTCAGACGTGGACCGACATCGCCGCCGGGCTTCCGTCGGACTTCGGCTTCCCGGTCGTCCTCGATCCGGCCGACCCCGACAGCGCCTACGTGATCCCGGTGACGACGTCGGACCGGCTCACGCCGGATGGCCACGTCCAGGTCTGGCAGACGCGCGATGCCGGCACGACCTGGAGCGCGTGCGACGACGGGCTGCCGCAACAGGATGCCTACCTGTCGATCCTGCGCAAGTGCTTCGACGGCGCCGGTGAAGGTTCTGGGCTCGAGCTGTACTTCGGCGCGACCTCGGGCGAGATCTTCGGCTCGGCCGATGCCGGCGCGAGCTGGTTCGCAGCGGCCAAGCGCCTGCCGTCGGTGCAATCGGTGCGCGTCGCACGCCTCGATGGATCGCGCTGATCGACGCTCCCGCGCGACACGCCGCGTGCCGTTACCCGGCCGACACGATCGCTCAAGTCGCCTCGCTCGCCAAGTCGGACCGGCTGGCCGAACTGGAACGGCGACCCTGCAACCTCGTTATCCTCGGGCACCGGGTCCAAGGAAGGTAGGGAACTTGAGAGTCGACAACGGGAAATCGGGGACGACGGTCCTCCCGCTCATCGACCAACTGGTCGCGATGGCGCCGCAAGACGTCGCCGTGCGGGGCCCGGACGGCACGCTGACCTACGGCGAGCTCTCCGTTCGTGCCGACCGCCTGGCCCGACGGCTGCGCCAGCTCGGGATGAAGCCCGGCGACCTGGTCGGCTTGTGCCTTGATCGCTCGGCCAGCCTCGTGGTCGCCGCACTGGCCATCTCCAGGGCCGGCGGCGCCTATGTCGCCATCGACCCCAGGTACCCCGACGAGCGCGTTCGATGGATGCTCGATGACTCCGGCGCGGCCGCCGCCGTGACCGACGCCGACACCGCCGCCAGGCTCCGCGCATCAAGCGATCGACCTGGCGTTGTGGTGACGGGCGCCGGCGAGTTGCGAGACGGCCCGATCCCGGACAGCGGGGACCCGCTGCCCCTGCCGCCGCGCCCGACGGATCTCGCCTATGTGGTGTACACGTCAGGGTCTACCGGGCGCCCCAAGGGTGTGCCGGTGCAGCACGCCAGCCTGGCCAACCTCGTCGACTGGCATCGGGCCACGTTCGCCTTGGGCGCCGCCGACCGCTGCACCCAGATCGCCAGCCCCGGGTTCGATGCCGCGGTCTGGGAGATCTGGCCCAACCTGGCATCTGGCGCTGCCATCCATGTGGTCCCCGAATTCCTGCGTAGCGATCCGGTCGGGTTGCGGGACTGGCTCGTGGCCGAGGGCATCACCGTCACGTTCCTGCCGACGGCCGTGGCCGAGGGGGTCATCGGCCTGACCTGGCCGGACGAGGGTGCCCTGCGATACCTGCTGACCGGTGGCGACGCTCTGACCCGCAGGCCGCCGCCGGGCATGGGGTTCACCGTGGTCAACAACTACGGTCTCAGCGAGACTGCGGTGGTGGCCACGTCGGGAGTGGTCGCTCCCGACGGCGAGGGAGTGCCTTCGATCGGCCGCCCGATCGCCGGGGTCGTGGCCGAGGTCGTCGACGAGCACCTGCGACCGGTGCAACCTGGCGTCGAAGGTGAGCTGCTGATCGGCGGGGTGGCAGTCGGACCCGGTTACCTCAACCGGGACGAGCTCACGGCCGAGCGGTTCCTGGACGATCAGCGGGGGCGACGGTACCGGACCGGCGACCGCGTGCGCCTACGACCGGATGGTGAGCTCGAGTTCCTCGGGCGCCTGGACGACCAACTGAGCATTCGGGGCTTCCGAGTCGAACCGGGCGAGGTCGCCGGCGCCTTGAACTCCCACCCGGCGATCGAAGCGAGCGTCGCCATCGGTGTCGGCAGCTCGAGCGCCGATCGCCAGCTCGTGGCCTACGTGGTCGCCGCGGGGGGCGAGCGCCCGCATCACGACGAATTGGGCGAGTTCCTCGGCGGCTTCCTCCCCGAGCACCTGGTGCCCTCAAGGTACGTCTGGCTCGATCAGCTACCTCTCACGCAGCACGGCAAGATCGACCGGGACGCGCTGCCGACCCCCGTCGAGCGGGTCGGGGACGAGCCTGCGGGGAGGCGTCCCGGCACACGAATCGAGGTGGCGACCGCGTCTATCGTGGCCGAGGTGCTCGACGTCGACGTCGACGAGATCGGGATAGACCAGAACTTCTTCCTTCTCGGTGGCCACTCGATGCTCGGCGCGCAGCTGATCGTCCGGCTGGAGGACCTCTTCGGCGTGGAGATCAGCTTGCGATACCTGTTCGACCACCCGACCCCGGCAGCGATCGCCGCCGAGGTGGGACGTCAGATGGCCGCCGATCAGGCCGACGGCGTGGTGACCGCGTGAGCAGCCCGACGCGCGAGCAAGGTTCTTTACCCCTCAGCCTCTATCACCTCCTGGACCCAGAGGTTCTGGCCAACCCCTACCCGCTGTATCGCCGGCTGCGCGAGGAGGCCCCCGTGCTATGGGACCCCTACCTGCACGCGTGGGTCGTCACCCGCTACGCGGACGTGTCCAACGTGCTTCACCACTTCAAAGCGGCCCGGACCCCAGACCCCGACCGGTTGGCGGCGCTCGGCATGGGAGAGCTGACCCCGATCGCAGCGGTGATGGTGCGGCAGATGCTGTTCCTCGACCCGCCCGAGCACGGCCGCGTGCGTCGCCTGGCGTCGGCGGCGTTCACGCCCCGCCGCATCGCACATCTGCGTGAGCACATCCGTCAGATCGCCGAGGAGCTCGTCGACGAGCTGGCCGCCAGAGGGCGCTTCGACGTGATGGCCGGGCTCGCCAACTCGCTGCCCGCGATCGTGACCGCCGAGATGCTCGGGGTGCCGACCTCCGATCACGAGCTGCTCAAGTCCTGGTCGCAGGATTTCGCCGAGATGCTCGGCAACTTCCAGCACAACCCCGGCCGGGCGAAGAAGACACTCCAGAGCGTCGAGGCGATGGTCGCCTACTTCCGCGCCGCAGTGGTTCGGGAAGCTGCGCACCCGACCGACGGCCTGATCAACGCTCTGGTTACGGCCGAAGTCGACGGGAACCGGCTGAGCGAGGAGGAGATCGTCGCAAACGTCATCGTCACGATGGTCGGCGGGCAGGAGACCACCACCAACCTGATCGGCAACGGGCTGCTCACGTTGTTGCGCCAGCCCGACCAGCTCGAGCGGCTCAGGTCCGATCCGACCCTGATGCCGAGCGCCGTCGAAGAGCTGCTGCGCTACGAGAGCCCCAGCCAGCACACCGCTCGTCTGGCCCCTGCCGAGGCTGTCCTCGGCGGCAAGGAGATCCCCGAAGGCGCCGCGGTGATCGCGGTGATGGGCGCGGCCAATCGCGACCCTGAGCGCTTCGGCGACCCTGATCGGGTCGAACTCGACCGCCAGGACAACCGCCACCTCGCCTTCGGCTGGGCCAGCCACTTCTGCTTCGGCGCCCCGCTGGCCCGCATGGAAGGGCAGATCGCCTTCGAGACCCTGCTCACCAGATTCTCGGAGTTGTCGCTGGCGGACGAAGCCATCCGGTGGCGACCCAACCTGGGTCTGCGGGGGCTGACCGAGCTGCACGTCCTCGCCGCGTGACAGGGACCGCGGGTACCAGTCCGGGAGCGCCGCCCTTGTCCGTGGCCCAGGAGGCCCTGTGGTACGTGAGCCTCCTCGCCCCGAACCGGATCAGTTACAACGAGACGATCTCGATTCGCAAGGAGGGCCCGTTCGACGTGCCGGCCTTTCGCCGCGCGTTCAACGAGATCGTGCGGCGCCACGAGGCCTGGCGCACGACCTTCGACACGATCGGCGGGGAGCCCGTCCAGGTCGTGCAGCCGGTGCCGAACTTCGACCTTCCGGTGGTCGATCTCAGCGACCTGACTTGTGAGCAGGCCGAACGCCAGGCTGTCCGCCTCGCCGCTGAGACGTCAAGGGTCCCCTATGACGTGCGCCGCGGTCCGCTGGTGCGCCCCCGGCTGGTCCGGTTCCCCGCCGACCAACATCGGCTCTACCTGGCCATGCACCATCTCGTCTTCGATGGCGTCAGCGTGTACCGGACGGTGCTGCTTGAGCTGATCGCGCTCTACGACGCCTTTTGCGCCGGGCGGCCATCTCCGCTTCCCGAGCCCCGGACGCAGTACGCGGACTATGCCCGATGGGAGCAGAAGTGGATCACCGAGCCCCGGGTCGCGCGGCGGCTGAAGCACTGGCGCCAACACCTCGCCGAGCTTCCGGTTCTCTCCCTTCCCCTCGACCACCCGAGGCCACAGGCACCGCGCTTTCGCGGCAGCGTGCTTCCGCTGTCGGTGCCCCGCGAAGCGGTGGGCCGCCTCCGTGAGGTCGGCCAGAGCGCCGGAGCGACCCTCTTCCAGGTGCTGGCGACGACATGGGCGTTGCTGCTCAGCCGGTACTCGGGACAGCATGATGTGGTCTTCGCCACTCCCGCGGACCTGCGCCGGCGACCGGAGTTCGAAGCCGTCGTCGGCTACTGCCTGACGCCCGTGGTGTTACGGATCGACCTGAGCGGCGACCCTCCTGTGACCGACTTGATCGTGCGCGTCCGCAACGAGCTGCTCGACGGCCTCGACCACCTCGTGCCGTTCGAGCGGCTGGTTCGCGAGCTGGACTACGACGGGGTCCCGAACGCCAACCCCGTCTACCAGACGATGGTCGTCCTGGAGCCGGCGACCGCGGCGCCTGACCCTTCGTGGTCCATCCATCAGATGGAGAGCGAGATCGGCGACGCCGTGGGCAGCGCCAAGCTCGACCTGGAGCTGGAGCTCGACGAGCGCCCGGAGGGCCACCTCGCCGGCCGGCTGATCTACGACCGTGACCTCTTCGAGACCGCGACCGTCGCCAGGATGGCTGAGCACTGGTCACGCCTGGCCGGCGCCGTAGCGGCGGATCCAACCTTGACGGTCTCGAGGATCCCCCTCCTCTCGCCGGCCGAAGAGCAGTGCCAGCTCGTCGAGTGGAACGCCACCGCCACCGAGCGTTCCTGCGGCGCCGTACACGACCTCGTCCAGGCGCGCTGCGCCCGCCAGCCCGACGCAGCTGCCGTGTCGGCCGGCGGACAGGCCATCTCCCACGCCGACACGGACTCTCGTGCCGGCGGGATCGCCAGAAGATTGCTCGCTGCGGGCATCGGACCTGGCGACGTCGTGGCGCTCTGCTCGGCACCGACCGTCGACCTGGTCGCCGGCGTCCTCGGGGTGCTGAAGGCGGGCGCCGCCTACCTGCTGCTCGACCCCGACTTGCCCCCGGAGCGACTGGACTTCATGGTGACCGACTCCGGCGCTGCGGCGATGCTCGCACAGCCGGCGCTGGCCACTCGCCTGGCAGCCCAACCCGTCCCCGTGCTCGTTCTCGGTGAATCCGACGACGGCGAACCGCCAGGATCGGCGGCGCTCGCGGACGACGTAGCCGCGGGAGAGGTCTGCTGCTTGCAGTACACGCCGGGGGTGACGGGGAGGCCGAACGGCGTTCCGATCCGCCACGCTTCGGTGGTCAACCTCGTCACCGCCATGGCCGCCGATCTCGGCATCGGTCCCGCTGACACGGTCCTGGTCCTCCCATCAACCTTCTTCCAGGCTTCCGTCATGGAGCTCTGGTTGCCGCTCATTGCCGGAGCCAGGATCGTCGTGGCGCCTGCCGACATGGCCAGAGACGGCGCGCGGCTTAGCCGGCTGATCGCCTCAGAACGCGTCACCTTCCTTCACGCACCGCCGAGCACCTGGCAGACGCTCATCGACACGGGCCTCAGAGCCGCGCGTTCACTCAGGGCGCTGAGTGGCGGTGAGCAGCTCTCACAAGAGCTGGCCGACCAGATCCTCGAACGCTGTCGGGTGCTCTGGAACGCCTACGGCGCTGTGGAGACCACCGCGTACTCCACGCTGGCACGCGTTGAGCAGTCGGTATCGGTCACCATCGGCCGCCCGATCGCCAACACCCGCGTGTACGTCCTCGACGGCTGCAACCGGCCCGTGCCGGTGGGTGTCACCGGCCAGCTGCTGATCGCGGGCGACGGCGTGGCTTCGTGGTACCTCAACCGGACCGACCTGACCGCTGAAGCGTTCGTCGACGACCCGTTCGGGCCGGGGAGCGCCTACCGCACGGGCGATCTGGCGCGCTGGCAGCACGACGGCCAGTTGCAGCTGGCGAGAGACGATCAAGTCGATGCCCTTACGCGGGCT
>JBHENJ010000040.1:0-4583 GCA_046262115.1 Candidatus Limnocylindria bacterium
CACAACATCAACCTTCAGCGCGTCGACCGCCTGACGATGGTCCACGGCATCGAGGGCCGCGTGCCGTTCCTGGATACCAAGTTCATCGAGCTGGCCCTCTCAGTGCCGGCCGAGTTGAAGCTGAGGGTCCTCCCCGATCGCCGAGTCACCGACAAGTGGGTCCTGCGGACTGCCTGCGAGGACCTGCTCCCTGCCGACATCGTGTGGAGAAGCAAGGAGCAGTTCGACGAGGGCAGCGGTACGCTCGATCTTCTCGCGGACGCGCTCACGCCACTCCTCGCGGAGATAGATCTCGAGGCCTACCGGGCCACGACCAATACACCGGTGCGTTCGGCCGAAGAGGCGCTCTACCACCGGATCCTGTGTGACGGCTATCTCCGGCCCGACATGATTCTGCGCAACGTCGCTCGCTGGACCGAGCACCGTCATCTCTAAGGATCGCTAGAACAGCCCGACGACGTTTCCCTCCGCGTCGATGTCGATGTTCTCGCCGCCCGGCTTCGACGGCAGTCCGGGCATCGTGCGGATCTCGCCCAGCAACGGGGTCACGAATCCGGCGCCGGCCGACAGCGCGATGTCCCTCACCGGGACGCGGAAGCCGGTCGGCCGGCCCCTGAGCGCCGGATCGTGGCTCAGCGAGGCCTGCGTCTTCGCCATGCAGATGGGCAGATGCCCGAAGCCCAGATCTTCATATTTCTGTAACGCCTTCTCCGCCGCCGGCGCGAGGTCGACCCCGTCCGCGCCGTACATGCTCGTCGCGATCGCCTCGATCTTTTCCAGCAGCGGTGCGTCGTCGGGGTAGAGCAACTGGAAGTCGGGCGCGCCGCCCTGCGCGGCGTCCCAGACGGCCTGAGCCAGGGCGGCGGCTCCGGCGCCACCCTCGGTGAAGTGGCTGGCAACGACCGCGTCGCGCGCGCCAGCGGCGAACGCGGCCTCGCGCACCGCCTCGATCTCAGCCGGCGTGTCGGTCGGGAACACGTTGATCGCGACGACCACCGGCACGTGGAACGCCCGGACGTTCTCGAGCTGCTTCGCGAGATTCGCCGCTCCGGCGCGAACCGCGTCGACGTCCTCCTTGCCGAACGCCGCGTCAAGCGGCTTGCCCGCGACAATCTTGCCAACGCCGCCATGCATCTTGAGTGCGCGGATCGTCGCGACGAGCACAGCTGCATCGGGCCGCAGCCCGGATGCGCGGCACTTGATGTCGAAGAACTTCTCCGCGCCCATGTCGGCCCCGAAACCCGCCTCGGTGCACACGATCTCGCTGGTCGCCAGCGCGATCCGGTCCGCGAGCACGGAGTTGTTGCCGTGCGCGATGTTCCCGAACGGCCCGCAGTGGACGAAGGCCGGACCGCCTTCGAGGGTCTGGAGGAGGTTTGGCTTGATCGCGTCCGTCAGGAGGGCGGTCATCGCCCCGGCGACCTTGAGGTCATCGGCCGTCACCGGTGACCCGTCGGTGCGCAGGGCGAGGATCATCCGCCCCAACCGGACGCGAAGGTCACGGATGTCGCTCGTCAACGCGAGGACCGCCATGACCTCGGAGGCGACGGTGATCTGCCACTCCGCTTCGCGCGGCACGCCGTCCTCCCGCCCGCCGAGGCCGATGATCGTACGCCGGATGGCGCGGTCACTGATGTCAACGACCCGCGGCCAGAGGATCGCCCGAGAGTCGATGCCGAGCGAATTCTTATGGTGCAGACTGTTGTCCACGAACGCGGCCGCCAGGTTGTGCGCCGCGCCGATGGCGTGGACATCACCGGTCAGATGCAGGTTGAAGTCGTCCATCGGGATGACCTGGCTGTAGCCGCCCCCGGCCGCGCCACCCTTGACTCCGAAGACCGGCCCGAGGGACGGCTGACGGAGACACACGGCTGCCTTCCGGCCGATGTGGTTAAGGCCCTGGGCCAGTCCGACGGTGGTGGTCGACTTTCCCTCGCCGAGCGGCGTTGGCGTGATCGCCGTGACTACGACGTACTTGCCACGTGGGTTATTCGACTCGAGCCTGCGGATGCCGTCGAGGGTGATCTTTGCCTTCGTTCGCCCGTAGGGCTCGATCTCATCATCGAGAAGTCCCAGGCCTCGCGCGATCTGCATGATCGGACGCGGCTCGACCGACCGGGAGATGTCCAGATCGGACGGAAAGCTCATGGCACGTCACTCGGGACCCGCGGCGATTCACGGGCGCGCATGTGCACGACGGCCTCGTGTATCGGCGGCGCGATACCGATCCTCGCCAGGTAGCGCCGCCTCCAGGCCTCCGTCGCCTCGACGGCGTTGAAGGTGAACAGGTGGAGGCCGACGACACCGGCTCGTGCGTCGGCAAGCTGTGGAGCGAGAGCCTCGAGGAGACCATCGGGTCGGTAATAGACGCCCGAACGTACGAGTCGCGCGACAAATCGCAGGTTCTTGGTGAGGAAGCGGTGGGTGTCCGCCACGCCGATCCGTGCTCCGATGGCGAGTAGGCGATGCGGATCCGGGGCGCCGGGAATGCCGACGTGCACGGGCACCGATATGCCCTCCGCGCGTCGTGCCGCAAGCCACGAAATGATCGCCTCGGGCTCGAAGCAGAGCTGCGTGGTCATGTAGCTCGCACATGCGGCCTTCTCTCGCAGTGACTGGAGCAGCACGTCGTCCGTGATGAACGGGTGGCCCTGCGGGTAGCACGGGATGCCGAGTTCGACGATGTGGGGAGCGGTCTCCTCAAGCGCGCGCAGGAGCGAGAGGCCATCGGGGAACGCGCCGTGCTGCTTGGGGTCACCGCCCACGACGAACGCGCGGTCGATCCCGGCGCCCTTGAGCCGCGCGGCGAGTTCCCTCAGATGCGCGTGATCGCGGATCATCCGCGCAGACAGGTGCGGCACTGCGCGGAAGCCGGCCGCCTCGAGCCTCTCGGCGAGTGTGACCGTCGATTCGATCGGCTTCGTGGGGGAAGCGGTTACGGCCACCCTTGCGCCAGGTGGCAGGAACCTCGCCTGGTCCATCGCGTTCTTGAGCGGGACGAGCTCGAAGGTCGGCGTCCAGAGCGCGCCCGCGAGTGCCTCGCGAGTCGATGAGAGCATGCCGGACCGGCGACGGAAGAGCACCCGTCAGGCGTCCGAGCCGCGGAGCGATCCCACGCCCGATGGTCGCCGGCGCCGTTCGGCTCGGCCACCGGTGCCTCCGCCGGCCCGGCGGGTCGGCAGCTCGATCAACTGGGACAGGTGTGGGTACGCCGCCGTGCGGTGAGGGATCGCCATCGCGTCCACGAAATGCTCCTGGAACCGCGGCTCCAGGGCGGTCTCGACCTTCCTGACGGTGCGGACGACGTCCTCGACCTCGCGCCTGGCGGCCGCGGACAACAGCGCGATGAACGCTCCGGTCCCGGCGGCGTTCCCGGCTGACCTGACGCGCGCGAGATCGCAGTCGGGGATCAACCCGAGCACCATGGCGTGAAATGGGTCGATCTGATTCCCGAACGCCCCGGCGAGCCGGATCTCATCGACGGTCTCGATCCCGGCGTGGTCCATGAGCAGCCGAGCGCCTGCGTACAGTGCCGCCTTTGCCAGCTGGATCGCCCGGACGTCATTTTGGGTGACGAGGATGCGCGGCCGGCCGACGGCCGAGCCGTCATGCAGGAGATACGAGAACGTCCGTTCGTCGGCGACCACGCGCGACGTGCGGGCGGCGATCGACCCGTCGATGATCCCGTCCGGCGTGATGACGCCCGCCAGGAACAGCTCCGCGATCACCTCGACGATGCCGGAGCCGCAGATGCCGGTCACGCCGGCGTCGCGCGTCGCCTCGTCGAACCCCGGCTGGTCGGACCACACGTCCGCGCCGATCACCTTGAACCGCGGCTCGAGGGTCTGACGGTCGATACGGACGCGTTCGATCGCGCCCGGCGCGGCACGCTGACCTCCGCTGATCTGGGCGCCCTCGAAGGCAGGCCCGGTAGGGCTCGAGGCGGCAAGAAGGAACTCGCGGTTGCCGAGCACGATCTCGGCGTTCGTGCCGACATCCACGACGAGGCTCACCGTCTCGCTCGTGTACGGCGCCTCGGCGAGGATTGCGCCGGCCGTGTCGGCACCGACGTGCCCGGCGATGCAGGGCAGCAGGTACACGCAGGCGCCCGGATGCACCCTCAGCTCGAGCTCCGCGGCTCGGATTCGGACCGCCGCATCGGTGGCGAGCGCGAACGGGGCGGACCCGAGCGGGGTCGGGTCGATCCCGAGCAGGAGATGCTGCATGATCGGGTTGCCGACGATCGAGATCTCGAGGATCTCCTCGCGCTTGATCCCCGCCTTCACGGCAAGCCCGGCCAAGAGGCCGTTGAGCGCGGTCCGCACCGCCGCGGTCATCTTCCCGGCGCCGTCGGGATGCATCATCGCGTACGAAACGCGGCTCATCAGGTCCTCGCCGAATCGGATCTGCGGGTTCATGACTCCGCTCGATGCGAGGACGGCACCGTCGGATAGATCTGCCAGGTGGCCGGCGATCGTGGTCGAGCCGACATCGATGGCGATGCCGTATACCTTTTCGCGCAGGCCGGGCCAGACGCCGCTTATCGTGCGTCCGTCGTGCACCGCCACGGTGATCGCCCACGC
>JBHENJ010000041.1:0-4657 GCA_046262115.1 Candidatus Limnocylindria bacterium
GTTCCATATCTCACACGCCCGCCGATCCCAGCCGGGGTTGCCGCAGATCCGCGGTCCGACAGCGGAGAGGAAGCGGGCGGAGGCAGAAACCTGCAGGAGGTCCCCCTTGGCCGCCGTCGACATGAAACAACTGCTGGAGGCAGGTGTCCACTTCGGACACCAGACCCGGCGCTGGAACCCGAAGATGCGCCCGTTCATCTTCACGGAGCGCAACGGGATCCACATCCTCGACCTGTCGCAGACCGTCACACGTCTCGATCGGGCGCTCGCCTTCATCAAGGACGTCATCCGAGGAGGCGACACCATCCTCTTCGTGGGGACGAAGAAGCAGGCGCAGGAATCGCTGCGCGCCGAGGCCGAACGGTGCGGACAGCATTACGTCAACACGCGGTGGCTCGGCGGGATGCTCACGAACTTCACGACGATAAAGCGCCGGATCCAGCGGCTGGAGGCGCTCGAGGCACGCCGCGACGCCGGCGAGTTTGCACGCCTCACCAAGAAGGAGGCGTCAAAGCTCACAGAGGAGATCGCGAAGCTCAACAGCGCGCTCGGCGGGATCCGGCGCATGCGGCGCCTGCCGGGAGCGATCTTCATCGTCGACCCGCATCGCGAGCAGATCGCCGTTGCGGAGGCGCGTCGTCTCGAGATCCCGATCGTCGCCATCACCGACACCAACTGCGACCCGGACGTGATCGACTGGCCGATCCCCGCCAACGACGACGCCATCCGGTCCGTCCGCCTGCTCTGCGCCCAGGTGGCCGATGCGGTCCTCGAAGCGCAGCAGGAGCGCGAGGCGCGGCTGGACGAGGAGTTCCAGGAGGCCGAGGCGCTTCCGCCGGTCGAGGACCTCGCGGCACTCGGCGGTGAGGCCGATTACAGCGCGGCACTCGCGTCCGGCGAGGCGCTGGTCTTCGAGCCCGAGCCCGAGCTCGACGAGGACGAGGCCGAGGAGCGGAGGGCACGCGCCAGGCGGGCGGCCGTCGCGACCGAGCACGAGCCGGCAGACAGCGAAGCAGCCGACGAGGACGATGCCGCCGTCCGCGAGCGCGCCGAGTGACCCGCGAGATGGAGCGGCCCGCGGCGACGATCACGTCGGAGGACGTCAAGCGCCTCCGCGAGATGACGGGTGCAGGCGTCATGGACTGCAAGCGCGCCCTCCAGGAGAGCGGCGGCGACCTCGCGGAGGCGGCCGCGTGGCTGCAGCGTCAGGGCCTCGCAGGCGCCGCCAAGAAGAGCGGCCGGGCCGCCGACGATGGCGTGATCGCGAGTTACATCCACCACGGCGCCCGCCTCGGCGTCCTCGTCGAGGTGAACTGCGAGACCGACTTCGTCGCTCGCACCGAGGACTTCCAGGGACTGGCGCGCGAGCTGGCGATGCAGGTCGCCGGGATGAGCCCAGAGTTCGTTTCCCGGGAAGACGTTCCCGCGGAACGACTGGCGGGGAAGCGCGAGGAGCTCGTGCAGGCGGCGCGCGCCGAGGGTAGGCCCGAGGAGCGCATCGACACCATCGTGCAGGGCAGGCTGACCAAGTGGCTCGAATCGGTGTGCCTGCTCGATCAGCCGTACCGCGACACCGATCGCAAGGTATCGGACCTGATCGCGGAGAAGGTCGCTCTTCTCGGCGAGAACATCCGCGTCGCGCGATTCAGTCGCATGGCGGTGGGCGAAACCTCGGACGGCACGAGCCCGGACCGATGACGAACGGCATCGAGCCGCGGCAGCTGCGCTACCGGCGCGTGATGCTCAAGCTCTCCGGTGAGGCGCTCATGGGAGAGCGGCGTTATGGCATCGATCCGGAGGTCGCTCGTTCGCTTGCGGAGCAGATCGCCGAAGTCCGCCAGACCGGCGTCCAGATCGCGCTGGTCGTGGGTGGCGGCAACATCTTCCGGGGCCTCTCCGCCGCTGCGAGCGGGATGGATCGGGCCACCGGAGACGACATGGGCATGCTCGCGACCGTGATGAACGGGCTGGCCATGCAGGACGCTCTCGAGCGCGCCGGCTGCCCGACGCGAGTCATGAGCGCAATCGAGATCAACGAGATCTGTGAGCCCTACATCAAGCGCCGCGCGGTCCGCCACCTCGAGAAGCAGCGCGTCGTGATCCTTGTCGCTGGCACCGGGAACCCCTACTTCACGACCGATACGGCCGCGGCGCTGCGCGCCCTCGAGATCGGTGCGGACGTCATCCTCAAGGCCACCCGCGTCGATGGGGTCTACGCCGAGGACCCGGAGCAGAATCCCGACGCCCAGCGGTACAGCCAGATCGAGTACACGGACGTCATCTCGAACCGACTCGGAGCACTCGACGCGACCGCCGTCTCACTCGCGATGGACAACGAAATCCCGATCGTGGTGTTCGATATGACGCGACCGGGGAACATCGGCCGCGCCGTCCGCGGGGACGAGATCGGGACGCTCGTGTCGGGTCGAGCGACGCGGTGATGAACGAGGCGATCGCATCGGTCGAGCCGAAGATGCAGCGCGCGATCGAGGCGATGGAGCGCGACTTCGCCGGGATTCGCACCGGGCGCGCGTCGACGGCGCTGGTCGATCGCCTGATGGTCGACTACTACGGCACGCCCACGCCGCTCAACCAGATCGCCGGCGTTTCCGTCCCGGACGCGCACCTGATCGTGATCCAGCCCTGGGACCGATCGGTCCTGACCGCGATCGAGCGCGCGATCACGCGCAGCGAGATCGGCATCACGCCCAGCGTCGACGGCACGGTCGTCCGGCTGGCCGTGCCGCAGCTGACCGAGGAGCGCCGCCGCGAGCTCGTCAAGCAGGTTCGACGACGCGTCGAGGAGGCGCGGGTCGAGATCCGCAACCTTCGCCGGGAAGCAGCGGACCACCTCAAGCGACAGCTCCGTGACGGGGAGCTGACGGAGGACGAGGAGCGGCGGGACCTCGAGGCGCTGCAGCGGGTGACCGATCGCCACATCGCGATGGCCGACGCGCGCGGCAAGCGCAAAGAATCAGAAGTCATGGAGGTCTAGGCCTGCCGCTGCGCGATCACCCGCGGCACGTGGCCATCATCATGGATGGCAACCGCCGCTGGGCGCGTGCCCGGGGACTGCCCGCGGTCGCCGGGCACGTGCAGGGGGTCGAGGCGATCAAACCGGTGGTTCGCCTCGCTCCCGATCGCGGAATCGAGGTGCTGTCGCTCTACGTCTTCAGCCGCGAGAACTGGCGGCGCTCCCGCCATGAGGTCGCCGGCCTTTTCAATCTGATCGACGGCGCGATCAGCGCGAACACCGAGGAGCTCATCGCGCAGGGCGTCCGCGTGCGGGTCATCGGCCGGCTCCACGAGGCGCCGACCGACGTCCAGCGCTCGATCCGCACTGCCGAGGATCGAACCCGTGAAGGCAGCAGGATGACGCTCAATATCGCCTTCAACTATTCGGGCCGCACCGAGCTCATCGACGCCATCCGCTCGGTGATCGCGTCCGGTGTGCCGGCGGCCTCACTCGACGAGGCCACCCTCGAGCGCCACCTCTACACGGCCGGCCAGCCCGACCCCGATCTCATCATCCGCACCGGCGGAGAGCAGAGGACGTCGAACTTCCTGCTCTGGCAGGGCGCGTATGCCGAGCTCGTCTTCTGCCAGACGCTGTGGCCCGACTTCCGTCCGGCAGATCTCGATACCGCGCTCGCCGAGTACGCGCGCCGGCATCGCCGCTTCGGGACCTGACGTGCTCCGGACGCGGGTCATCTCCGCTGCAGTCCTCATCCCGATCGTCCTCGTGGTGGTCTGGCTCGGCGAGCCGTGGCTGTCTCTGCTCCTTGGGCTGGTGGTCTTCCTGGCGCTCGTGGAGCTGATCGCGTTGCTCGACGCGGCCGGGTTCCAGCCGCCACCGGTTGCGACACTCGGCCTCGGGTTCGCGACGGCAGTAGGCGGGCTGCTGGCCGTCAACCAATCGGGAATCGGAGGCTGGGTCGGGGACCTCATGGGGAGCGTCTCTCCACCGGGAATCGCACTGGGCGTGTTCGCGGCGTCGACGCTGCTGCTCGGGCTGGTGAGCTTCACGCGCTCGGACCCACGCGCCGGCTTCCTGAGCTGGGCGACGTCGACGTTCGCCATCGGGTACGTGGGAGTGCTGATGCCGTTCCTCGTCCTGGTCGCGCATCTCGCACCACCGGGCGGATCGGCTGCCACCCCGGTCGGTTGGCTGGGGCTGCGCGCCGGCATTGCGTGGAGCGCGCTCCTCCTGCTCTGCGTGTGGGGGTACGACATCGGTGCCTACCTCTCGGGCCGGTGGCTCGGACGGCGGCACCTGCTCGACCACATCAGTCCGTCGAAGACGGTCGAGGGGCTTGCCGGTGGGCTGATCGTCGCAACGCTTGCGGCCGGGCTCGGGGCGGGACTGGTCGGGTTGCCGCCGTGGCATCCGCTGATCCTGGGACCGGTCATCGGCCTAACCGCACAGGCCGGCGACCTGGCCGCCTCACTCGTGAAGCGGGCAGCCGGCAAGAAGGAATCCGGATTCCTGATCCCGGGCCACGGCGGCATCCTCGACCGCGTCGACTCGCTGATCTTCGCTGCGCCCGTCCTCGCCGGCTACGCGGTCCTCGTGGCGGGCGCGACGGCGTGATCGGGATCGCGCTTCTCGGCGCGACCGGCTCCATCGGCAGGCAGACGCTCGAGGTCGTGCGCGCCC
>JBHENJ010000042.1:0-22938 GCA_046262115.1 Candidatus Limnocylindria bacterium
ACCAAGACGGTCGCTCGTGAGCTCGCCAGTCGGGGGATCACGTGCAACGCGCTCGCGCCCGGCCTGATCGAGACCGATCTCACTGCCGGGTTGCCGGTGCAGGCTCGCGAGTTCATCCGGACGTCCACGCCGCTCGGCACGTTCGGCTCGGCCGAGGACGTCGCGGCGGCCGCCGTCTACTTCGCGAGCGAGGAGGCGCGCTACGTCACCGGGCAGGTGCTCGGCGTCGACGGCGGAATGGTGATGGGCACATAAGCCGATGTCGGCATATCCTCACCTCACCGCACCGATCTCGACTAGCGGCACAAGGAAAGGGGCGACAATGCTGAACCTGCGCAATCCTCTGCGCCCGCGACGGACGGTCCACGCGCACTGCGACATCCCGTGCGGGGTGTACGACCCACAGCAGGCGCGCATCGAGGCGGAGTCCTGTTACAAGATCATCCAGAAGTACAACGACTCCGATGACGCGGTCTTCCGTGGCCGATGCCTCCATGTCAAGGAGGAGCGCGCCGAGCTGACCAAGCACCACATCGACGTCATGTGGCACGACTACTTCAAGCCCGAGCACGTCGAGAAGTTCCCGGACCTCCACGACGTGTGCTGGAAGGCGTCGAAGCAGGCGTCCCAGGTCAAGCGCACCGTCGACGTCAACGAGGCGCAGAAGCTGCTCGACCTGATCGATCGCATCGACCAGATGTGGCGCGAGACCGGCGGACCGGCGACGACGCGCATGCAACAGCTCGAGCCCGTCGGAGCGGCGTAGCGTCCGTGACTCGCTGGCTCGCAGCGATCGCGGCCGCGGGGCTGCTCATGGCTGCTGCTCGCCGCTACGCGGCGCTGGTCGCGGTGGAGGGACGATCGATGGCTCCGTCACTCGCGCCCGGTGACTGGCTGGTGATCGAGTCACTCAGCTACCGCCGACGCGCGCCGCGCGCCGGGGAAGTGGTCGTCGCGAGGGATCCGCGCGACCCGGGGCGGGAGCTGATCAAGCGCGCCTACCCGGACGCCGCCGGTGCGTATCGCCTCCTCGGGGACGCCGAGGCGGCGAGCACCGACAGCCGCACCTTCGGCAACGTGCCCGAGGATGCCGTGCGATGGCGCGCCGCGTTCAGATACTGGCCCCCGGCGCGCATCGGTCTCGTGCGCACCGCGGGATGATCGGCCGGGAGATCTGGATCATGCCGAACCTTGACCGCTGGCTCGCGCCGCGACGCGGCGGTGATCCCGCCGGGGACGATGACGCCGCAGCACCCGTCCCGTCAGAAGCGGAGCGGCTCGCCGAGATCCGGCGCGAGCGCGAGATCCATCAACGCCTCGTTGCCGAGCTTGCGCGGCGCGGCCCGGAGGCCACGGCCGAGGACGTGTACGGCACGGTGGTCGCCGACGTTGAGCGCCGCGACGTGTCGACCTCCGCTGTCGCGACACCCGTGGGCGCGCCACCCGACAACGACTCCGGCGCAGCGACGCCCGCGTGGGCGGAGGCGTTGATCGAGGAGCAGCGGGCGACGAACCGTCGGCTGTCCCGCCTGGTGAAACTGCTCGAGCGGCGGGAGGATCGGCCGGGGTCCTAGGCCTCCATTCTCAGCTCCTCGAGGTCCAGCTCGCGCTCGATCCGGCGCAACACCTCGTCATGGATGCGGCCGGTGTCGCGCAGCTCGATGACAGCCAGCCGTTCGGCCTCAGTGACCTCGTGCCGGATCTGCTGATGCTCGAGGAGCTCCTGGTCGGCCTCCTCGTTGCGCTCCTCGGGGGCCGACGAATGTCGCCCGCGATGGTCGTATCGCGTGCGCAGCGTATCGACGAGCTCGCGGTGCGTCGGCCACTCGAGCGCGAGCCCGTCGAGCCGATCGAGGGCCGCCTGCGTGGCGACGCCTCGTGCGTAGACCTCCTCCCCGTCGAGCGCGCCGTCGTCCCGCACGCCGAGCCTGCGAATCAGCCACGGCAGTGACAGCCCCTGGCCGACCAGCGTGGTGACGATCACGGCGAAGGCGACGAACACGATCAGCTCGCGCTCCGGGAACGGCGTTCCGGCGGCCGTCACGCGCGGCACCGCCAGGGCTGCCGCGAGCGAGACGACGCCGCGCATGCCGGCCCATCCGATCACAAGCGGGATCCGCCATGGCGGGGCGGGGTCGCGCCGCGCGACGGACGGGATCAGCCACCGCGGGAGGTACGTTGCGGGATAGATCCACGCGACCCGCAGCACGACCACGGCAAGACTGATCAGCGCGGCGATGCCGACCGACTCGAGCAGGGATCGGTCGTCGCCCGTCAGGACGTCCGGCAGCTGGAGGCCGATCAGGACGAAGGCGAGGCCGTTGATCAGGAACATCACCATGTCCCACACCGCGCCGCCAAGCACGCGCGACTCGGACCGGAGCGCTCGCGCCGCGCGAGAGCCGACGAACACGCCCGCCGTGACCGAGGCCAGCACTCCCGAGACACCGAGTTGCTCGGCGGGCAGGTACGCCGCGAACGGCGCGAGCAGCGAGACCAGGATCTCGACCGGAACGTCGCGCAGTCGCTCGAGGATCCGCACCACGACCCACCCCACGGCGAGGCCGATGAGCACGCCGCCGCCGGCGACGAGCGGCAGCCGGACGGCGGCGTCGCCGAGTGAGAAGGTCCCGTTGACAGCCGCGGCGACTGCGAACCGGTACGCGACCAGCGCGGTCGCGTCGTTGACGAGGCTCTCTCCCTCGAGGATCACCACCGTGCGTCTGGGCAGGCCCATCCGCTGCGCGACCGCCGTGGCCGCGAGCGCGTCCGGCGGCGACACGATCGCACCGAGCGCGAAGACGGCCGGCCAGCCCATCTCGGGGACGAGCGCCTGCGCCACCAGCGCGACGCCGACCGTCGTCACCAGGACGAGCCCGAACGCGAGCAGGCCGATCGGTCGCGCGTTGTCGCGCAGGTCGCGTGGCGAGGTCAGGAACGCGGCGGCGAAAAGGACTGGCGGGAGGAAGACCACCAGCACGAGGTCCGGTGTCAGCTCGACACGCGGGACGCCTGGCACGAAGCCGAGGAGCGCACCGCCGAGGACCATCAGGATCGGGTACGGGACCCCGAGGCGGCGCGAGAGCGTGGCGAACAGCGCGATCGCTACGAGCATCGCCAGAACTGCCTCGATCTCGACCATGCGTCAGCCCTGGGGGATGATTCCGGCGACCTGGCGCCAGATCAGCCTGTCACGGAGCACGAACACGCCGTACACACGCGCGTCGCCGCTCGCGAACGACATCGCCGCCTGGTAGTAGAGCGTGTCCTCGGTCGCCGACACGGCATCGACGCTGCGCACCCTCGATTGGCGCTCGAGGTACACCGCGAAAAAGAGACGCAGCTCATGGTGGCCCCGAGCGATCGCGTCGGCACGGATCAGCGCGGCATCAGCGTGGTATTGCGCGATGAGCCCGTCGAGGTCGCGCGCCGCGATCAATGCGAGTTGCCGCTCGAAGAGCTGGCGCGGGTCGGTTGCCATCGGTCCAATAGAATGACCGCCCCATGACGTCCACGCTCGACCGATCCTCCGGCGCGCACACGACGCTGGCACGTGGTGCCCCGATGGCGCGCCAGCAGGCGATCGGGAATCTGGGGCGCGTATGGGCGGTCGACCAGGTCGGCGTCGACGAGCGCGCCGCGGCGCTCGCCGGGCGGAGCATCAAGCGCGACGCGAAGCTGTGGGCGCTCGACCTCGCGATCCGCATGATGGACCTCACGACGCTCGAAGGCCGCGACACGCCCGGAAAGGTCCGCGCGCTCGCCGCCAAGGCGCGGCGGCCGGACCCGACGGATCCCTCGATCCCGAGCGTCGCGGCGCTGTGCGTGTACCCGAATCACATCGCCACGGCGAAGCAGGCGCTCGCCCGCTCGTCCGTGAAGGTGGCCAGCGTGGCGACCTACTTCCCGTCTGGTGCGGCTCCGCTCGAGGTGAAGCTGCTTGACGTACGGAGCGCCCTCGCGGCGGGGGCGGACGAGATCGACATGGTCATCGATCGTGGCGCGTTCCTGACCGGCGACTACGGCCGCGTGTACGACGAGATCGTCGCGGTCAAAGAGGCGTGCGGCGATGCGCACCTCAAGGTGATCCTCGAGTCGGGCGAGCTGGAGACGTACGACAACGTGCGCCGCGCATCCGTGCTGGCGATGGCGGCTGGCGCGGACTTCCTCAAGACGAGCACGGGGAAGGTCGAGCCCGCCTCGACGCTCAGCGTGACGCTCGTCATGCTCGAGGCGATCCGCGACTTCCATCACCAGACCGGCCACGCTGTCGGGATGAAGTCGGCGGGCGGCATCCGCGCCGCGAAGGAAGCGATCGCCTACCTCGTGATGCTGTACGAGACGCTCGGCCCGGAATGGATGACGCCGGACCGATTCCGGTTCGGCGCCTCGAGTCTGCTGAACGACGTGCTCATGCAGATCCGCAAGGAGCGCAGCGGTCGGTACAGCGGCGGCGACTACTTCACGATCGACTGACTCGGCACATCGCCCTCGTCACAGCGCGCGCGGCGCGCGAGCGCGACGCCGACCTGCCGCTGCTCGTCGCGGCGCTCGATGCCCACGCGGTCATGGCGCACATCGTGGATTGGGACGACGCCGCCGCCGACTGGGAGCGGTTCGCACTGGTCGTCGTCAGGTCGACGTGGGACTACGCCCCTCGCCGCGACGAGTTCGTGGCGTGGGCCGATGGCGTCGCAGCGGTGACGATGCTTTTCAACCCGGCGGACGTCCTGCGCTGGAACACCGACAAGCGCTACCTGCGTGACCTCCAGGCCGGCGGCGTTCCCATCGTCCCCACGACCTGGATCGAGCGGGGCGACGCGTTCCATCCGCCCGATGATGTCGACTTCGTGGTCAAGCCCGCGGTGTCGGCGGGTGCGAAGCACACCGCGCGGTACGGGCCTTCCGAGGCCGATGCGGCACGCGAGCAGGTCAGGCATCTCACCGAAGCCGGCCGGAGCGTGATGATCCAGCCGTACGTGGCCGGCATCGAGGATCACGGCGAGACCGGCTTGGTCTTCTGCGCCGATCGCTTCAGCCACGCCATCAGCAAGGCGCCGATCCTCGGTCCGAGCGTCAGCTTCATCGACGGCCTCTACGCCGAGGAGCGCATTACGCCGCGCTCGCCGTCCGACGCGGAGCTGTCACTCGCCGAGCGGATCCTCGACCTCGTTCCCCGGGGACGGGAGCGGTTGCTCTACGCGCGCGTCGACCTCGTGCCCGGTCGGATCGGTCCGGTGCTGCTCGAGCTCGAGGCGACCGAGCCATCCCTCTTCCTCGACTGTGCGCCCGGGTCGGCGGATCGATTCGCGGCGGCGATCGCGGAACGGATCGCCGCGCCGTGACGTCCTGCGCGGTGACATGACCAGCCATCCCATCCAGGAGCCTAATTCGATGCGACTCTCGCCCCTCGCGACCTCGCTCGCGCTGCTGCTGCTGACAGCCTGCACGACGGCAAGCCCGCCCGGAGACACGCCTACCGACTCCGATCAGCCTCAGGGCTCCGCGTCCTCGCCTCCGTCGGCGCCGGCAGCCGATGCGGTGCTGAGGATCGACGAGGGAGCGACCGCTGTCGGGCCGGGGATCAGCATCCAGGAGGCGGTCGACAGCACGTCGACCGAGAGCCTGCTCGTCAACGGCGCGCTGTTCATCGACCCCGACGGCAACGTGCTGCTGTGCGACGCGATCGCTGAGTCCTTGCCGCCCCAGTGCGGCGGTCTTCGCCTGGCGGTGGAAGGCCTCGACGTGTCGTCCATTCCCGATCTCCAGGAACAGGGCGCGATGCGGTGGGCGGAGGGCGTCCAGCTCCTCGGCACGATCGAGCGCTGACGGGCCGCTAGCGCGCGCCGCCGGAGTCGTACGCAGCGATCAGCTCGGCCGGCACGCGGGCCGGGCGACCGTCCGAGACGCGCACCCAGACCCACTCCGTCGTGCAGTCGGCGATGCGGGCGCGATCGGCCGGCCGCGAGATATCGGTCCGCCGAACGCCGCGCACACCGCCTAGCGACTGCACCCGCACTGTGAGCTCGAGTTCATCGTCGTTGAGCGCCGGCGTGTGATAGGTGATGTCATGCCGCCGCACCACCCACACGCCGCCGTGCTCGTGACTCCATTCACGGCCGAAGCCGCAGGCGTCGGCATGCTCTGCGGCGAGCTGCGCGATCCAGTTCAGATAGACCGCATTGTTGACGTGGCCGTTGTAGTCGACCTCGTACCAGCGGACGCGCAGCCGGGTCGTGTAGGTCCACAGGTCGGTGGTCATGCGCACATAGTCAGACGGAACCAATTCGGCGGGACGTGCGGCGACAGGAAGACGACGTTCATCGGCGGCTCCCTGGTTGTATGGGCGACGTCGAGCGACTGTCAAGGCGCCCCGGAGCGGAATCCGGCTGCGATAATCGGTGGACACATGGCAATCACCACGAAGCCCGAATCGGTACCCTCGCCGGCGTCTTGGGGGCTCGCCGCGGGGGGACGTGTCCCGTGGGAGTACGCGCCGGCGCCCGAGTCGACCGACCACGTCACGATACTGCGTGAGTACGGCCTCTTCATCGGCGGCGAGTTCGCCCCAGCGAGCAGCGGCGAGAGATTCGAGGTCATCAATCCGGCGACCGAGGAGCCGCTTAGCCGCGTCGCGAAGGCCGGATCGGCCGATGTCGAGCGCGCCGTGGCGACCGCCCGTCGCGCATACGGCTCGACCTGGTCGCGACTGCCCGGCACGGAGCGAGCCAAGTACCTCTACCGCATCGCGCGGCTGCTCCAGGAGCGGTCTCGCGAGTTCGCTGTGGTGGAGACGCTCAACTCCGGCAAGCCGATCAAGGAGAGCCGGGACGTCGACGTCCCGCTGTCGGCGGCGCACTTCTTCTACTACGCCGGGTGGGCCGACAAGCTCGAGTATGCGTTCGCGGGACAGCCGAGCCCGCGACCGCTGGGCGTCGCCGCACAGGTCATCCCCTGGAACTTCCCGCTGCTGATGCTGGCGTGGAAGATCGCCCCGGCGCTCGCGGCGGGCAACACCGTGGTCCTCAAGCCCGCGTCCACGACGCCACTCTCCGCGTACCTGTTCGCAGACCTGGTGCAGCAGGCGGAGCTGCCGCCCGGGGTCGTGAACATCATCACCGGACCGGGCGACATCGGCATGGAGCTGATCCGGCACCCCGACGTCGACAAGGTCGCATTCACCGGCTCGACGCTGGTCGGCAAGCTCATCGGTCGTGCCGTCGCCGGCACCAACAAGCGGCTCACCCTCGAATTGGGTGGGAAAGCCGCGAACGTGGTGTTCGACGACGCCCCGATCGACCAGGCCATCGAGGGCATCGTCAACGGCATCTACTTCAACCAGGGCGAGGTGTGCTGCGCGGGGTCGCGCCTCTTCGTCCAGGAGTCGGTCTACGAGCCGCTGCTCGACAAGCTGAAGGCCCGCCTCTCGACGCTGCGCGTGGGCGACCCGCTCGACAAGAACACCGACGTCGGGGCGATCAACTCCGCAGCACAGCTCACCCGCGTGCAGGAGCTGGTGCAGTCGGGGATCGACGAGGGCGCGGAGATGTACCAGCCTCCCTGCGAGCTGCCGGACCGCGGCTTCTTCTTCCCGCCGACGCTGTTCACTGGCGTCTCGCAGTCCCACCGGATTGCGCAGGAGGAGATCTTCGGGCCGGTGCTATCGGTCCTGACGTTCCGGACGGTGTCGGAGGCCATCGAGAAGGCGAACAACACGCCGTACGGGCTGTCCGCCGGCGTGTGGACCGAGAAGGGGAGCCGCATCCTCAAGATGGCCAATGCGCTCCGCGCGGGGGTGGTGTGGGCGAATACGTTCAACCGATTCGACCCGTCGTCGCCGTTCGGCGGCTACAAGGAGTCCGGCTTCGGCCGCGAGGGCGGGGTCCACGGCCTCCAGGCCTATCTCTCGCTGGACGGCGGCGCCTAGACCGATGGGCTCGATCGGCTGGCCGGAGCTCGTGATCTTCGTCGCGATCGTCGGCGCCATCATCGCCGCGAGCATCGTCGCCGTCGTCATGCGCGGCCGGAACTAGACCGATGACGCCCCATCACGGACCGATCTCGATCGAGGACGCGGTGCAGCGCCTCGACGAGGCGTGGAAGCCCGTCGACATCGCCTCCGCGAACAACACGATGCTCCGCCTGGCGCGGCTCGACGGGCCGTTCGAGTGGCACGCCCACGACGAGGACGAACTGTTCCTGTGCTGGCAGGGCTCGTTCCGCATCGAGCTCGAGGCGGCCGATGCCGTCGCCCTGGAGCGCGGGGACGTCTTCGTCGTCCCGCGCGACACGCGGCATCGCCCGGTCGCCGACAGCGGCGCGGCGTACACGCTGCTCGTCGAGTCGCCGCAGACGCTCCAGTACGGCGACGCGAGGGCCGAAGGATGAGCCCGCGGGCGCGAGCCAGTGCGGCGTCGCGTCCGGCGCGGCTCGAAGTCCGCAAGACCTACAAGCTCTACATCGGCGGTGAATTCCCGCGCACCGAGTCGGGCCGCGCCTATCCGGTCGTTTCGGCGCGGGGCGAGCTGCTCGCCAACGCGTCGCGCGCGACGCGCAAGGACGTCCGCGACGCCGTCCGCTCGGCACGCAAGGCGTTCCGCGGCTGGGCGGCGAAGACCGCGTTCAATCGGTCGCAGATCCTCTACCGCATCGCCGAGCTCATGGAGGGCCGCGCCGAGCAGTTCGTCTCCGAGGTCGCCGCCGCCGAAGGCATCCGCCGGCCGCGGGCCCGGCGCCTTGTGGAAGCCTCGATCGACCGATGGGTCTGGTACGCCGGCTGGGCCGACAAGTTCGGCCAGGTGATCGGCACGGTGAACCCCGTGGCGGGCAGCTACTTCAACTTCAGCATCGTCGACCCTACCGGCGTGGTGGGCGTCGTCGCTCCAGAGCAGTCATCGCTGCTCGGTCTCGTCAGCCGTCTCGCACCGGTCATCGTCAGCGGCAACACGGCGGTCGTCGTCGCCAGCGAAACGCGACCGCTCCCCGCGGTGACGCTCACCGAGGTACTTGCGACATCGGACGTCCCGGGCGGCGTCGTCAACATCCTCACCGGCCTGCGGCGCGAGTTGCTTGCTCCGCTCGCGGGTCACATGGACGTCAACGCGCTCGACCTCTACGCGGCCGACGGCGACGGGACGGCCGCGCTGCAGGAAGTGGCCACGGCGAACATGAAGCGCGTCGTCCGACCGTCGTCGTCGGCGGCCGATGGCGACGACGCGTGGCTCGCGCCTGCCGCCCAGAGTCCGTACCTCATCGGCAACTTCGTGGAGATCAAGACGGTCTGGCACCCGATCGGCGCTTGACGCCGATCGTCAGAACGCGAGCGGGAGCAGCTCTGCGAAGATCGCGCCCGGGTCGCACGCCACGCCGCGCCGGCCGAACCAGGTGCACACGTTCGCGATGTCGCGGTGCAGCAGGTCGAGCGCGTCCGGATTCTCGGTGACGGTCACCGCCTGGGGGAAGTCGATCATCACCAGCCGGTCGCGCCACCAGAGGAGGTTGTAGACCGAGAGGTCGGCGTGGACGACGCCCGCGGACGTGAGGGCCCGCAGGCTGTCGACGAGCTGCGCAAAGGCGGACGGCAGCAGATCGGCCTCGAGGCGCGCGTCGACGAGCCGCGGCGCCGCCTGCTCCAGGTCGCCGATGTACTCCATCAGCACCCCGTCCTCGGTCCGCTCGACGGGGTAGGGGACCGACGCGCCCGCCCGCCACGCCCGCTCCAACATGGCCATCTCGTTCATCGGCCACATGAAGCCCTTCAGGGTGCGACCCCACTCCGTCGCGCCCTTCAGCGCCCGGCGGTCGCGCGCGTTGACCGCCCACCCGGCACGGTAGACGCTGTCGTGCCGGTAGCGCGTCGCCTTCGAGAACCCGAGCTCCCGCAGCTCGCCCGCGGTCGGGAAACGAGGCCGGTAGCGCTTGTGGGCCAGCAGGCAGGTGCCTTCCGCCGAGCGGCGCTCGACGAGGAAGACCTCCGCCTCTTTGCCGGTTTTCAGGGCGCCGAGCCGCCGGTCCTCGTACGAGTGCTCGATGAGCCACGAGGGAGCCGGCCGGTCCGGCGCGAGCAGGTCGCGCACGTTTGAGACTCCAGTGCATGGTCGGGAACGGATCGGATCCCGACGGCTGGAGCCTCAGCCGATGAGGCGAAACCTCAGCGGGCGCTCCGCCGGCGGGAAGCGGGCGTGACACTCGTCATCAGGCTTCTCCTTTGCCGGTGGTGGTATGGACCGATGCGGACTATGCGCCGTCCGACGGTCGTTGCGCAAGCGATTCGCCCGGGAACGTCTCGGAGAGACTCGGGCGTCATCGGCCGACCCAAGACGCGATGGTCGAGCCGAACATCACCAGCGTCAGCACGACGACCAGCGCGGTGAGTCCCCACGCGACCACGTTCAGCCACCGCGGATTCACGTAGCGACCCATGATCCGCGGGTTGTTCACCAGCCGCAGCATGAAGACGAGCACGATCGGCAGCAGGATGCCGTTGAGGTTCGCGCTGACCAAGATGGCGCCGACGAGCGGCAGGCCGGGGATCAGCACCACCAGCGCCCCGATCCCGACGAGTGCCGTGTACAGCGCCATGAACACCGGCGCCTCGCGGAAGTTGCGGCTGACGCCGGACTCCCAGCCGAAGGACTCGCAGACGGCGTAGCTCGTCGTCAGCGGGAGGATCGTCGCCGCGAGCACGGACGCGCCGAAGAGGCCGAACGCAAATAGCAGCTCGGCGAACTGGCCCACGGCGGGCCGCAGCGCATGGGCCGCCTCGTCCGCGGTCTCTACGTGGATCCCGACGGGGAAGAGCGTCACCGCGGCCACGATCACGATGAAGACCGCGATCGCGTTCGTAAGCACCGAGCCGAAGATCGCATCCGTCTGCGTCAGGCGGAGCTCCTCGGGTCCGATCCCCTTGTCCGCCACGGATGACTGCAGGTAGAAGAACATGTACGGCGTCACCGTCGTGCCGACCACCGCGACCATCAGCAGCAGCAGGTCGGGCTCGAGCGGCACCGATGGGGTCACGAGTGCGAGCCCCACGTCGCCCCAGTCGGGGCCGATGACGAAGGCGCTCACCACGTAGGCCAGGAACACGACGGCCACCGACAGGAACACGCGCTCCACGAGCCGGTAGCTCGCGAAGACGACGAGCGCCCAGATCGCGGCCGCGACGACCGGCACCGTCACGTACCGCGTGACGCCGAAAATCTCGAGCGCCGCGGCGATCCCGGCGAACTCCGCGACGATCACCGCACCGTTCGCGAGCAGCACGACGCCCATCGCGAAGACAGTCCAGCGGATCCCGAAGGCATCCCGGATCAGGTCCCCGAAGCCTTGCCCCGAGACGGCGCCCATGCGCGCCGACATCTCGAGCACGATTGCCAGCATCAGCGTCGTGACCGGCAGGAGCCACAGTAACGACAGACCGGTCTCGGCGCCGAGCACGGAGTACGTCGCGATGCCCGCGGCATCGTTGCCCGACAGCGCGGAGATGAGGCCGGGACCCAGGACGCCGAGCAGGGCGAGGATCCCTGTCCGATGGACGCGGAAGTTGGGCAGGTAGCGCGAGAGGTTGCGCTGCGCTCGGCGGACCTGGCCTGTCAGGACCGCTCCCCTCATCGCTCTTCCGCCGCCTCGAAGACGTGCGGCAGTCGCCGCCGCCAGCGCTCGCCGAGCACGAGCTCCAGCGCGTCGTCGACTGTCACGATGCCCTGAAGGCGCCCCTCTCCGTCGACAACCGGGAGCGCGACGAGGTTGTAGCGCGCGATCGTGACCGCCACCTCGTCCTCGTCCATGTCCACGCCCACGGAGATCGGGTCGCGCCTCATGAAGTTGCGAACCGGCTCATCGGGTCGCGCGGCGATCAGCTCGCGCAGGTTGACGACGCCGGCGAGGCGACGCTCCGCATCGGTCACGTAGAGGTAGAAGGTCGCCTGCTCCATCTCGGGGTCGAGGCCGCGAACGACGTCCAACGCCTCACCGGCCGTCGTCTCCTCGCCGATCGCGACGTAATCGGTCGTCATGAGCCCGCCGGCCGTGCCTTCGTTGTACGCCAGCAGCTCGCGGACGTCCTCCGCCTCCTCGACCTCCATCAGGTTCAGCAGCTCGGCCCGACGCTCCTGCGGCAGGTCGCCCACCAGGTCGGCGGCCTCGTCGGGGCCCATCTCCTCGAGGATGTCGGCCGCCTTCTCCGGCGCCAGTGCCTCGAGCACGTCAACCTGGTCCTCGGCGGAGAGCTCCTCGATCACGTCCGCGGCGACCTCGTCCTCGAGCGCCTCGAGGATACCGGCGCGGTCGCGCGGGGCGAGCTGCTCGACGATGTGCGCCACCTCGGCCGGGTGCAGCGTCGCGAGCGCCCCATGCGGCTTGCGCAGCTTGAGCGAGCTGACGCTGGACTCCACCGGGTCCACGTCCTCCCACTCGATGTAGTTCTCGATCGGCATCTTCAGTGCGCGCGCCAGCCGCGCACCGGGCCCGCTCAGGCCGAGACGGCGCAGGATGCCTGCAAGGCCGACGTCGACGGCCACCAGGCGCAGCCGGCCCTGCACCGGCGCGAGCTGGATGTCGTTGACGCGCACGATCTTGCGGCCCTCGACGTCGACGATCTGCTTGTCCATCAGGTCGAGCCACAGCCGGATCTCGTTCGGCCGCTGACGGAAGCTCGTGATGTCGATGCTTGAGGTCCGCAGCCGGGCGCCGCTCGCGTCGAGCGAGTCCACGTCACTCCACGGCAGGAAGATGGTCCGGCGACCCGGGACCTGCACGACCAGCCCGGTCACCGGCGGGTAGCGCTCGCCGAGGGCCACGATCAGGTCGTGGACCTTGCCGAACGGGTCCCCGTGCCGGTCGAGGACGCGCTTGCCGTTGACCTGGCTGAGAAAGAGCATGTCGCCACCTCGCGAGGAACCGCCCCGCTGCGGTGGCGCGAAGGGCACCGGCCGCTAGGCCGCGGGACGGACCTCGTCGCTACTCGGTCCAGTCTCCACCGTGGGAGGACCCCTCCAAAGCTCTCTTGAACCGCCGTTCCGGGAGGCCGATACGGCCCTGGAGCGAGCGTCGGGAGTGTAGGTTCGGGCTCGCCGGCCGGTCAAGGAAGTGGGCCCTATCGACCGCTCTAGAATGGCCGAATGCCTCGCCGCGTGGCCTCACCGGGCGCGCATCTGCCCGCACAGATGCCGAGCATGAATGCCCACATCGCCCGCGTCTTCGCCGAGATCGCGGACATGCTCGAGATCCTCGGTGAGGTCGTCTACAAGGCCGTCGCGTACCGCCGCGTCGCCGACGCGGTCGAGCGTCATCCGCAGGACGTTGCCGCGCTCTTCTGCGCCGGTACACCGCCGAAGATCGTCGGCGCGGGCCCGGCGCTGCAGGCGAAGCTCCAGGAGCTCGCCGAGACCGGTCACCTCGAGTACTACGAGCGGCTCCGCGTCCAGGTGCCCGACGGCCTGCGGGACATGCTCCGCGTCCAGGGCGTCGGGCCACGCACGGTCAAGCTGCTCCACGATGCGCTCGGGATCGACTCGGTCGACGGGCTGCGCGCGGCCGCCGAGACGGGAGCGCTGCGCGGTCTCAAGGGCCTCTCCGAGCGGACCGAGGAGAACATCCTGACCGGGATCGCGAACCTCGATCGTCGGTACACGCGGCTGCTGATCCACGATGCCGACCGGCTCGTAGCCGAGCTCGTCGAGCGGCTGCGCGACGTCGGGGGCGTGAGCGCCATCGAGCCCGCCGGCTCGCTGCGGCGCCGCCGGACCACGATCGGCGACCTGGATCTCCTCGCTGCCGCTGACGATCCGGCGCGTCTGGTCGCGGCGCTCGACACGCTGCCGGACGTCGATCGCGTGCTGTCGGCCGGTAGCGACAAGTCGAGCATCACCCTGGCGGACGGTCCGCAGGTCGACCTCATGATCTGCACGCCGCGGGATTGGGGAACCCACCTCGTCCACTTCACCGGAAGCAAGGAGCACAACGTCCGTCTGCGCGGCCGCGCGCTCGATCGTGGGCTTTCGCTGTCCGAGAAGGGATTCAAGGTCGTCGAGACCGGCGAGCTGATCCACGCGGCCACCGAGCACGAGGTGTACGCACGCCTCGATCTTCCGTGGATCCCGCCCGAGATTCGCGAGGACGGGGGCGAGATCGAGGCGGCGCTGGAGGGGCGTCTGCCTCTGTTGGTCGGGCTCTCGGACGTCCGCGGCGACACGCACACGCACTCGGATTGGACCGATGGCGTCCACCCGATCGCCGAGATGGCGCGCGCGGCGCGCGCGCTGGGCCGGGAATATATCGTGCTCACGGACCACTCTCCGTCGCTGGGCATCACCCGCGGCCTGACGGTCGAGCGGGTACGCGCCCAGAGCGCCGAGGTGCGAAGGCTGAACGGCGAGCTGGCGCCGTTCCGGATCCTGCATGGCACCGAGATGGAGATCCTCGCCGATGGAGCCCTCGACTATCCCGACGAACTGCTCGCGGGGTACGACGTCGTAATCGCGAGCATCCATTCCGGGCAGCGTCAGCCGACCGCACGGCTCACCGAGCGCGCGCTGGCGGCGATCGAGAACCCACATGTCGACGTCATCGCGCACCCGTCCGGGCGGATTGTCAACGCGCGCGATGGCTACCGCCTCGACTGGATGCGCGTCTTCGACGCCGCGGCGCGCACCGGTACGCTGCTCGAGATCAACGCGAGTCCGCGGATGGACCTCGACTCCGATCTCGCGCGCGCCGCGGCCGCGCGCGGCGCCCGCCTGACCATCGCGACCGACAGCCACCGCCTCGCCGAGCTCCACAACCTGCGATATGGCGTCGACATCGCCCGCCGGGCGTGGCTGACGCCCGACCAGATCGCAACGACGCGGACGGCCGCGGGGCTCCTGGAGCTCGTCGGTCAGGTGCGCGTGGACGCCGCGGTATGAGACGGGCCCAGGCGAGACCGACACGCATGATCGCGATCGGCCGGCTGGAGATCGTCCTGCTCGTGCTCGCGATCACGGTCCTGGTCATCCTCGGCTGGGTCGCAGATCCACTCCTCCTTGCCGTCGTGTGTGCCCTCGAGCTTCTGCTCGCTGGCTTCGGCGGGATCGCGCTGATCGGTCCCGCGCGCGCCGAGCGGGGGATCGCGCGCTACCTGATCCTGCCGATCGCGGTCGTCTCCGTGACGCTCTCGGGGCGGCTGGTCGCGCCGACAGCCATCCCGTTCCTGGTCGTCGGCGTGATGCTCGCTGGGGTCGGCCTCTGGTTCGTGCTGCGCACCGAGCTCGCGTGGGGTCGTGGCGAGCGGCCGAAGACCGCGATGGACCTCGTGCTCGCCACCACCCTCTTCGCCGCAAGCGCCGGCGTCCCGCCCGTCATCGGCGTCGAGGGATGGCCCCCGGCGCTGATCGCCGTCTCGCTCATCGGCCTCGTCCTCGGGCTCCGCGCTGCCGAGGCCCGAGGCGCGAGCGGCGGCGATGCGTTGGGGCAGGCCACGCTGCACGCGGTGTGCGTGGCCGAGTTGGCGGCCGCTCTGCCGCTGCTCGAGCTCCCGGGCGCGATCGCGCCGGCCGTGCTGGCGCTCGGCTTCTACGCCTGGAGCGGCGCCGCCGATGCGTTGCTGGCGGGAGCGTCGCGTCGCGGCGTCCTCGTCGAATTCGGCCTCCTGGGGGTCTTGGGCATCGTCGTCGCGCTCCTAGTCTACGGCGGGTGAACGGGCCGGCTTCGCGTTGACACCGCCGGTGGGCGGTGATACAACAAGGCGCCTTTCGGCCCCCCGGGGCCGCGGCCCCCTGTCACGAGACCCTGTTCGACGATGCCGCCTGCGGACACCGACGAAACGACCCGGCAGCGCCGGCAGCTCATCGACGCCGCGATCGCGCACGCGACGCGGGCCGAGTGGGACCTCGCCGCCGACGTCAACCGGCAGCTCCTCGAGCTCGGCCCGGACACCGACGCCTACAACCGGCTCGGCAAGGCACTCGCCGAGCTGGGTGCGCACGCCGAGGCCCTCGAAGCGTACGAGGCGTCGCTCGAGCGGGATCGGACCAACCGGATCGCCCAGCGGAACGTCGAGCGGCTGAAGATGCTTCTTCAGAGCGAGACGCCAACCACGGTCGAGGATGACAAGCCGGAGAAGGCGCCGGCGAACCTGTTCATCGAGGAGCTCGGCAAGACCGGCCACGCGCGACTGATCAACGTCGCCTCACCTCGCGTCCTCGCGCCGCTCTCCGCCGGCGATGCGGTCGAGCTGACGCTCGACGGCGAACAGCTGATCGCCAGCGTCGGCGGGCGCCAGATCGGCCAGGTCGAGCCTCGCGCTGCCCTTCGGCTGGTCAGGCTGATCGAGACCGGCAACCGTTACGAGGCCGCGATCACCGCGATCCACGACGACGAGGTGCGGATCATCATCCGCGAGGTCTACGCGGATCCGAGTAACTTCGGGAAGGTCTCGTTCCCGGGTCAGGCGACGCGCGCCGGCGACGTGCGGCCGTACCTCAAGGGAAGCGCCCTCCGCTACGATGACGAGGACGAGGTCGACGAGCTCGACGAAGAGTCCGAAGAGGTCGAGGAGCTCGATACCACTCTCCCGGAGTTCAGCGGAGAGCCGGAGCTCGAGGAAGAGGTCATCGAAGAACAGTAGCGTCGATGGATGAGGCTGGCGGGCGGAGACTCGATTACGTGGTCCTGCCGCGCCGGCAGCCCGGGCTTGCACTCCTCGAGCGCTACTTCCCCTCTCCCGCTCCGAACGTCCTCGATGCCGAGCTGACCGCGTTCGCATCGCCCGGCGACGTGGTGCTCGACCCGTGGTCCGGGACCGGCTGGACGGCGAGGCGCGCGATCCAGCACTCGATGCGCGCGATCGCGGCCGAGCCGAGCCCGTTCGCTCAGCTGGCGGCCGTCGCCATGCTCCGGCCGCCGGATCCCGTCAGCCTCGACACCGCCTTCACGCAGCTCGCCACGTCGCGGCGCGTGGACCTCCCGCTCAGCCAGCACATCCAAGAGCTGTACTCGACCCGCTGCGGGAGTTGCCGCCGCGGAGTCATCGCCGACCAGTTCATCTGGCCGCGCGGGTCGTCCGCGCCGATGCGCAAGGTCTACCGATGCGGGAACTGCAACGCGACGATCGGTGGGCCCGATGAGCGCTCGAGCGACGTGGATGCCACGGATCTGGCGAAGCTGGGCCTCGAGGAGTCGATCGTGGCGGCTGGCCCGAGCCGAGACGCGGATGCTCCCGCCGCCGTCGCGGTCGAGGAAGCGGACGAGGAGCTGCCGCCGGCCCCGACCGGCCTGACGGAGCCGATCGAGACCGTCGGGGTCGACGAAGGGCACGGCCCGCTCTCGGCCGCGCTCTCGATCGGCGAGACGGGCGGTCCGCCGCCGCCACGCTCGGGAACGCCCGGCGACGTGCCGGTGCGCGACCCGGCGCCACGGTTTGCTTCGACGGTCCAGCCTGAACGCGTCGCCCAGGCGGTGTCCGGCGACCCGCGGATCGGGCTGAACTACGAGCAGCTGAAGGCGCGCTTCCCGATCCTCGACGGGCGCGACGAGCTTGCGGAGGAGCTGCTGGCGCTGTACACGCCGCGCAACCTGTACGCGCTCCAGGCGATCTCGACGAAGATCGAGAGCGAGTTCCGTGACGGGCCGCTCAGCGCGTTCATGCGGCTTGCATTGGCCGCCTGCCTGCTGCCGGCCAGCCGCCTGAACGGCTACCCCGGTCGCGTGGCGTCGCTTCGCATCGCGAACGGCCACGTGCGCGAGCCGGCGTCGCGTTACCACCGTGAGGTGAACGTGTGGCGCCTGTTCGAATCGGCATTCCGAGACGTCCGCGTGGCGGTTGCGGCGCACGGCCGTGACGTGCGCCACGCGAACTTCGCCGGGGACTTCGCGGAGCTCGGGACGATGAGCACCAACGTCCTGTGGCTGCGATGCCACCCGGCGGTCGTGCGGCAATACGTGCCGCCCGAGAGCGTCGACCTCGTCGTCGGTGCGGCCACCGCGCCGCCTAGCGTGGAGGAGCTCTCGTTCGAATACCTCGCCACCGCGTGGTTGATCGGGAGCGATGCGGCCGCGACGCTGCGCCTCGAGCCGCTCTTCGCGTCCGCGCCCACCAAGTCGCGCGCCACCGACGCCACCGTGCTGCGGCACGCGATCGCGTCGGCGGCCGAGGCGCTCAAGCCGGGGGGCTGGTTCAGCGTGCTGCTCGAGGGCGACGATCCCGACCGCATGCTGAGCGTCGCCCTGGCCGGCGCTGCGGCGGGCCTCGATCTCGTCGACATCGTCCCGCGGGAGTCGGGGCGCAGCGGTGACGGCGCAGCGCTGCACTTGCGCCGGCCGTCCGCGGAGGACCGGCTGCGCGCAGCGGTGCACCCACGTCCGCTCGAGCTGGGCGTCGAGGACGGGCAGCTCACGTACCCGGAGATCGCCGGTGCAATCGAACGGGCGACCGTCGCGCTGCTCGCGGATCGTGGCGAGCCGGCGAGGCTGGCCCGCATCGTGGCGGCGGTCCTCATGGAGCTTTCCACGAGCGGCTTGCTGCGGCGCCTGGCGCAGCTTCGGCCGGGAGGCGGGGATCTCGCCGACGGCGCGGCGCGCGAGCCACGCATCGAACGCGCAGGTCCCGCGATGCTGGCCACGCTCATCCGCGAGGAGCTCTGGCGCGACGACCACCCGGCCTGGACGCGGCTGGGTGACGCGGACCGACCGACGTGGTGGCTGCGGCAACCGACGTGGACGGGCCAGCCGCTCGCCGACCGCGTCGAGTGGGCCGCCTTCTCGATGCTGTCCACGGGTGGCGCGCTTGACGAGGCAGGCTGCGTCGAGCGCGTCTACCGTCTCTTCCCCGGCCTCTCATCGCCCGACGAGGAGCTCGTCCTCGCATGCGTGGCCGCGTATGCCAAGGCCGATGCGCACGGCAGGCTGCACTCCGAGGAAGAGGTGCAGACCCGCTACGACGACCACAGCCGCGTCATCGGCCAGCTCGCCGACCTTGGTCACCGGCTCGGCCTTCGCGTCTGGGTCAGCCGCGCCGAGCAGCGGCGCAGCGTCGACGGGCGGACGCTGGCCAGCCATCTGGCAGAGGACGAGCGGCGCGCCTACCTGCCACTGATCGTGAAGGGCGCGGCCGATGCGCTGGCCGAGGTCGACGCAATGTGGTACGTCCGCGGCCGGCTCGCCTTCCTGTTCGACGTGGAGTGGACCGCCACGCTCGGCGATCCGATCCTCAAGCGCGGGACGCGCATCGACGCTACGGACCGGCAGGTGCGATTCCTCGTCTTTCCGGCGGAGCGCAGCGAGCTTGTGAAGCTCAAGCTGGAACGGTCACCATGGCTGCGCGACGAGATGGAGCGGCGGAACTGGCACGTCCTGAAGTGGCAGCACCTCCAGACGCTGCTCGATCGAGGCGCCGCGAGGCTCGAGTCACTGGAGCCGATGCTCGGCCTCGACCCGCTGGCGGAGCGGGCGGGGGAGCAGCTCACGATCTTCGGCGAGTAGCTAGTTCTGCTCCGCAGGGGAGTGGACAAGCCCCCGTCCGCTTGTTGACCGACCCGATACACTGCAATCCGGGAGTGCCGTAGTTCCCCCATGCGGCACTCTCTTTTAGCGCCTCCGGGCCGAGCGCCGCACCACCCGCATCACCTCGTCGACGTACGGCTCTCCCTGCCCCGTCCCGATCGCGTGCGCAAGGCAGCCTTCGATGTGATCCTGTAGGACGAGCATCGCGACCTGGTCTGCGGCCGCCGTGAGCGCCTCGACCTGCTGGAGAATGTCCAGGCAGTAGGCCTCCTCGTTGACCAGCCGCTGGAGTCCACGCGCCTGGCCCTCGATCCGCTTGAGGCGATTGATCAGGCGCGCGTGATCCTTCGTGTACGCGTGACGAAACGCGTGCTGGCTCTCGTCTCGTCGCTGCGCTTTGGCGCGCTCGATCATGATCCCGATGATACCCCGGGGGAGTATCCGATGGCGGCGATTCCGGCGACCAAGCGCTACCTGGCCGGGTGGACGGTGTCATGGGCTAGGATGCCGGGGTGAGCCCCCTCGAACGGCAGGAGCTGATCGACCCCATCGATCGCGCGCTCGTGGTCATCAGCCACCCTGATGACGCGGAGTTCGGCGCCGGAGCGAGCATCGCGCTCCTGACCCGGCGAGGCGTGCGGGTCGACTACGTCGTCACCACCGATGGCAGCCGCGGCACCGAGGATCCCGAGGTGACACCGGAGATGCTCTCGGCGGTCCGGATGGCTGAGCAGCGTGCCGCCGCTGACGTCCTAGGCGTGTCCGAGATCGTCCACCTGCATCACGCGGACGGCTACCTCACGCCGACGCTCGACCTGCGCCGGGAAGTCTCCCGTGAGATCCGCAGATATCGGCCCGACCTCGTGATCACCCAGAACCCGCAGCGGCGCCTCGACCACAACCCGTTCATCGGCCACCCGGACCACCTCGCAACCGGCGAGGCGACACTCGCAGCGGTCTATCCTGCGGCACGCGATCGCCTGAACTTCCCCGAGCTGATCGAGGAGGGCTACGAGCCGTGGAAGGTTCGCCAGGTGCTCCTCACCGGCGTCGAGGAGCCCAACCTGTGGCTCGACGTCGAAGAGACCTTCGACACCGCCCTCGCGGCGCTGCGCGAGCATCGCAGCCAGGTGGGCGACCGCGACATCGGAACCACGCTTCGCGACCGGGCACGCATCGTCGGCGAGCCGCAGGGAATCGGCGTGGCTCAGGCCTTCCTGTCGATCATCCTCGAGTAGCGGCGTGATGCGCGGAGGCCCGTTTGGGCCGCCCATGGCCTCGACGCTCCGGGCGCGACCCGGCAGCGGCCGCCGCACGGTGAGCCGCATCGCGCGCTTCTTCGTCCCGTATCGGCGGAAGATCGCGCTGGTCGTGGTGGCCATCCTGGTCACCGTCAGCCTCGGGGTGATCAACCCCATCCTTCTCAAGCTGATCATCGACAACCTGCTCGGACCGAAGGACCTGGGCCTCCTGTGGCTCCAGGGCGGCCTGATGATCGCGCTGCCCATCGTCACGGCCGTCATCGGCGTCTGGCAGAGCTACCTGTCCAACGTCGTCGGCCAGCAGGTGATGCAGGACCTGCGCAACGCGCTGTACGCGCATCTGCAGTCGATGCCACTGCGCTTCTTCACCGAGACGCGCACCGGCGAGATCCAGAGCCGCATCGGCAACGACGTCAACGGCGTGCAGTCGGTGGTGACCGATACCGCCTCGTCGCTGGTGAGCAACTTCGCCACCGTCCTGACCACGATCGTGGCGATGCTGATCATCGATTGGCGGCTGACCGCGCTGTCGCTCGGAATGCTGCCGGTCTTCGCCTACATCACGTACCGCGTCGGCAAGGTGCGTCGCGAGGTCTCCGGACTCACCCAGCGCTCGCTGGCCGAGGTGAGCGCGATCACCGAGGAGTCGCTCTCCGTGTCGGGGATCCTACTGTCCAAGACGTTCGGGCAGCAGCAGGCGAGCATCGAGCGCTTCGAGCGCGAGTCGAAGCGGCTCTCCGACCTCCAGGTGCGCGGCCAGATGATCGGCCGCTGGTTCTTCGCGCTCATCGGCACCTTCTTCAGCATCAGCCCGGCGCTGGTCTACCTGCTCGCCGGGACGCTGATCATCGGCGGCGACACGAACGTCTCGATCGGCTCGATCGTCGCCTTCACCACGCTCCAGTCGCGGCTCTTCTTTCCGATGGGCCAGCTCCTGAACGTCCAGGTCGAGATCCAGGGCGCGCTGGCGCTGTTCGACCGGATCTTCGAGTACCTCGATCTCGCACCCGAGATCGTGGACGCGCCCGACGCCATCGAGCTGGACTCGCCGTCCGTCCGGGGTGAGCTGCGCTTCCGGGAGGTCCGCTTCCGCTACCCGTCCGCTCCTCCTCCGGAGGCCCATAGCGACCCCCCCGCCGAGGCAACCGCCGGCGACGGCGACGCCCCCATCCGACGGCCGTTCGGGCTGGGCGAGATCGACTTCACCGCCGCGCCGGGACAGCTGGTCGCGCTCGTCGGTCCGTCCGGAGCCGGCAAGACCACGACCACGTACCTCATCCCGCGGCTGTACGACGTGGACAGCGGGTCGATCGAGATCGACGGAATCGACATCCGCCGCATCCGGCTCGCCTCGCTCGGCCGGCTGATCGGCGTGGTCACCCAGGAGACGTATCTCTTCCATTCCTCCGTCATCGACAACCTGCGGTATGCCCGTCCCGACGCGACGATCGACGAGATCGAGACGGCGGCGCGGGCGGCGGCGATCCACGAGCGGATCGAGGAGCTTCCCGGGGGCTACGACACGATCGTCGGCGAGCGCGGCTACAAGCTGTCGGGCGGCGAGAAGCAGCGCGTCGCGATCGCGCGAGTGTTGTTGAAGGATCCGCGCATCCTGATCCTCGACGAGGCGACGTCCGCCCTCGATACGGTCAGCGAGCGGCTCATCCAGCAGGCGCTGGCGCGCCTGGTGGCCGGCCGAACCACGATCGCGATCGCGCACCGGCTCTCGACCATCCTGCGCGCGGACCAGATCCTCGTCATGGAGCGCGGCCGCATCGTCGAACGTGGCACGCACGCAGAGCTCCTCGGTCACGAGGGCCTGTATGCGCGCCTCTACCAGGAGCAGTTCCTCCCGGAGCGCCAGCAATCGGAGACGGTCGCCGGCTAGCAGGCGCCGCGCGCGGCGGAGTTCTTCGCTGAGCTCGTTCGCAACCGGATCCGAAAGCCGGAGAGCCGGCTCCCCTGGCCGGCTCCCCTGGTCAACCGCGGCGTGCCACTCGCGACACGCCGATCTCGTCAGCTCTCGGTGCCGGAACCACCGCCCTGGCTGCCCGAGCCCGACTCGCTCCAGCGCCTCGTTCCCCCAGGGGTACCAATCGACGGGGTTGTGCGCGTGCTGGAGCAGGTACGGGCTCGTCTCGCGCGCGAGCCGGTTCTCGTGCTGGATCGCCATGGGAGGAGAGTCTCGCAGACGCTT
>JBHENJ010000043.1:0-31225 GCA_046262115.1 Candidatus Limnocylindria bacterium
GCACGGTGCTGCTCACGACCCACTACATGGACGAGGCCGAGGAGCTCTGCGACCGCGTGGCGATCATGGACGGCGGCCGGATCGTGGCGCTCGACCCGCCGGCGGCACTCATCGCGTCGCTGCTCGCGCGCGGCTTTCGGAAGGAGCGCGTCGAGCGGCTCGCGAATCTCGAGGACGTCTTCATCGACCTGACCGGCCACACGCTGCGCGACGACTGAGAACGACGAATGGTGGTGCGCTGGTCGGTCCTGCGGGTCCTCTTCGTGGCCGCGATGAAGATGTTCGTCCGAAATCGCGTCGCGCTCTTCTTCAGCCTGTTCGTGCCGATGCTGATCATGGTCATCTTCGGCCTGCTCAACTTCGGAGAGCCGTCGAACGTCTCGCTCGCACTCGTGGACGAGGCGGCGACGCCCGCATCCAGCCGACTGGGCGCGGCGCTCGACGCTTTCGGGACGCTCGACGTTGAGCGCGGCGACCGCGCGGAAGAGCTCGCCAGGCTCGAGGCGGGGCACCTCGACATGGTGCTGGTCGTCCCGCCCGGCTTCGAGGGCGCCGGCGGGCCCTCACTGCTCGCGTACGGCAGCGCGGCGCGGCCGCAAGAAGCGCTGATCGGCGAGCTCCTGCTCCAGCGAGCGGTCACGGAGGCCCTCGCCGGCTCAGGTGGTCCCGCCCTGGCCCCGCTCCGCGTCGAGACCGTGAACGCGCGCGACCTCGGCTACATCGACTTCCTGGTCCCGGGCGTGATCGGGATGACGATCATGAACCTAGGCCTGTTCGCCGTCGCGTTCGGGTTCGTGCGGTACAAGCGCACCGGGATGCTGCGGCGACTGTTCGCCACGCCGACCCCTCCGGGTTACTTCCTCGCCGCGCAGATCGCCTCGCGCCTGGTGATCGGTCTCGCGCAGGTGCTCGTCCTTCTCGCGGTCGGCGTCTTCTTCTTCGGGCTCACGCTCGTCGGCGGGCTGGCGACGCTACTGGCGGTGGCCACCATCGGCTCGCTGATCTTCCTCGCGATCGGCTTCGCCGTCGCCGGATGGGCGAAGAACGAGGACCAGGCGGCGCCCGTCGCGAACCTGATCTCGCTCCCGATGCTCTTTCTCTCCGGGGTCTTCTTCCCGCGCGACGCCATGCCCGAGTTCCTGCGCAGCGTCACGGGATACATGCCACTGACCTATCTGAACGACGCGCTCCGGATGGTTGCCAACGACGGCGCCACACTGATCGACCTGGGGCCGCAGTTGCTGGGCATGGCGGTGTGGGTCGCGATCTCATTCCTGATCGCCCTGCGGCTCTTCCGCTGGGAGTGACCCGCACGCCGCCTCGCCCGGTGATGCAGGCCGCATGGCACATGCATCGGCTCGTGTATCGCGCGTCCGGTCGGCGGCTCGGGCGCAGGCTGGGTGGCCACACGAATCTGCTGCTGCGAACGCGCGGCCGGAAGAGCGGCGAGCGGCGGGAGACGCTGCTCTGGTACGTCGAGGACGGGCCATCGCTGCTCCTCGTCGCATCGAACGCCGGCAGCGGGCGCCACCCGGCGTGGTTTCTCAACCTCGTGGCAACCCCTGATGCAGAGGTGTGGATCGGCGAGGAGTGGCGTCGCGTCACGGCGAGACGCCTGAGCGGCGACGCGCTCGACGCGGCCTGGCGGCGGATCGATGCTGCGAACCCGAGCTATCGCGCGTATCGCGCCCAGACCGATCGCGAGATCCCGGTGGTTGCCCTCGTGCCCGTCGCCGACTAGACACCCGCGCAGTCGGGCAATCTCTTGTGCTCGCCGGATGCGAGGCGCACTCTCGCCGCCACAGCCGCCGTACCGGTGGCGTTTGGAGGTATCAATCATGGGCGATCGAGGCGACACCCCGGAGGCGGGCGAGCCGCTGGCGGTACGGATTTCCGGAGACGGCGACGGCGGCAGCACCGCGTTCGTCGAGAGTGGTGACGACAGCCTGCGTGGTCGGCTGGCGGCGTACGGCGCTGGCGGCGTCCGCGTTCGACTGTCGCCGATGGCGGGCGCCGACACGATGGGGCACGGCGCGACCGTGCTGAGTGACCTGCAGCTGGTGAGCCTGCGGATCCTCGACGAAGAGGACGACACCGAAGGCCACGCAATCCAGCTGCGGTTCCCGAGCGCCGAGGAGGCGCGGAACTTCCGCATGCGCATGATCGCGGGCGGGGCTCTCGTTGCGACGCTGGCAGTGGCGAGCGCCGGTGTGGCGATCAGCCAGACGTCGGGGCTTGGGAGCTCGGCGAGCAACGGCGCGGACACGGCCGCGGTGAGCATCTCGGCGGACAGCCAGATGAGCACGTTCGCCCGCGAGCGCGAGGGTGGAGTCGCGGCGGCGGCCTCCGGCACGACGGTCCAGCCGCAGACGTATGCCCAGGAGCGCGAGGGTGGAGTCGCGGCGGCGGCCTCCGGCACGACGGTCCAGCCGCAGACGTATGCCCAGGAGCGCGAGGGTGGCTCCGCGGCCGGGGCGGGCACGACGGTCCAGCCGCAGACGTATGCCCAGGAGCGCGAGGGTGGCTCCGCGGCCGGGGCGGAGGCCACGGTCCAGCCGCAGACGTATGCCCAGGAGCGCGAGGGTGGCTCGGCCGACGAGGCCGAGGGCGCACCGGCGTACCACCCACCGGCCGGCAACGAGCCGGTCTGAACCGAGCTGAGCCGGCGGCGCCGAACGATCCTCTCGACGCCGCCGGCCGGCTCCGGACCCTCCGACAGCGCCGCCCTAAGGGTCGTCGCGTCGCGCTAGACTCGGCCGATGACGGCCGGGTCTCTCGCTCCGTTTTCCGCATCGACGCGGACCTGGTTCGAGAGCGCATTCGAGAAGCCGACACGCGCGCAGGAGCTCGGCTGGGCCGTCATCAGCCGTGGACGGCACACGCTCCTGCACGCCCCGACCGGCTCCGGCAAGACGCTCGCGGCCTTTCTGTGGTGCCTCGATCGCCTCTTCACGGAGCCCATCCCGGCCGATCGTGCGCGCCGCTGCCGGGTCCTCTACATCAGCCCGCTCAAGGCGCTGACCTATGACGTCGAGCGCAATCTCCGGGCGCCGCTCAGCGGAGTACGGCGCGTGGCCGAGGCGAGTGGCGTTGCGCTGAACGAGGTCAGGGTCGCCAGCCGGACAGGCGACACGCCCGCCGACACGCGCCGGGCGATCGCGAGGGATCCGCCCGACATCCTCGTCACCACGCCCGAGAGTCTCTACCTCATCCTGACCAGCGCCGCGCGGGAGACGCTGCGCGGCGTCGAGCACGTCATCGTGGACGAGATCCACTCGCTCGCCGGGACCAAGCGCGGCGCGCACCTCGCGCTCAGCCTCGAGCGGCTCGAGGAGCTGGTCGCGCGGCCGCCGCAGCGGATCGGGCTCTCGGCAACGCAGCGCCCGCTCGAGGCGATCGCCGCGTTCCTCGGTGGCTCGGGTACGGGTCGCGACGTCGAGATTGCCGACGCCGGCGCGAGGAAGAGGCTCGACCTCGAGGTCGTAGTCCCGGTCGAGGACATGAGCCGGCTCGGCGAGCCCGAGGATCCGGCCGATGCCCCGGGCGGTCCCGCGGCCGCACCCGAGGCTCGCGTCTCGATCTGGCCCGCGATCCACCCGAAACTGCTCGAGCTGATCCGGGAGCATCGGTCCACCCTGATCTTCGTCAACTCGAGGCGGCTCGCCGAGCGCCTGGCGCAGCGGATCAACGAGCTCGCCGAGGAGGAGCTCGTGCGGGCGCACCACGGCTCGATCGCCCGCGAGCAGCGCATCCAGATCGAGGAGGCGCTCAAGGCTGGGAGGCTGCCCGCGCTCGTGGCGACGAGCTCGCTCGAGCTTGGGATCGACATGGGCGCGATTGACCTCGTGATCCAGGTCGAGTCGCCGACCAGCGTGGCGCGCGGGCTCCAGCGGATCGGCCGCGCCGGCCACCAGGTCGACGCTCCGAGCGTGGGCCGCATCTTCCCCAAGTACCGCGGCGACCTGCTCGAATGCGCCGTCGTCGTGCGCCGCATGCACGACGGGCAGATCGAGGCGACGCAAATCCCGCGCAACCCGCTCGACGTACTCGCACAGCAGATCGTGGCGATGTGCGCGCTCGACCGATGGTCCGTCGACGACCTCCACGCGGTGGTCCGCCGCGCCGACAACTTCCGCGACCTGTCGCGGGATTCCCTCGAGAACGTACTCGACATGCTGAGCGGCCGATATCCGTCGGACGAGTTCGCGGAGCTCAAGCCACGCGTGGTGTGGGATCGGGCGGCCGGGACGGTGAGCGCGCGGAACGACGCGCGCGTCCTCGCTGTGACGAGCGGGGGGACGATCCCGGACCGCGGCCTGTACGGCGTCTTCCTGGTCGGCGAGGCCGGCGAGCGCGGAAGGCGGGTCGGCGAGCTGGACGAGGAGATGGTCTACGAGAGCCGCGTCGGGGAGGTCTTCCTGCTCGGCGCATCGACGTGGCGCATCGAGGAGATCGGTCCGGACCGCGTGATCGTCAGTCCCGCGCCGGGCGAGCCGGGCAAGATGCCGTTCTGGAAGGGCGACATGCTCGGCCGGCCGGCCGAGCTCGGCCGCGCCATCGGGGCCTTCGTCCGCGAGATGGAGGACCTTGACGCCGAGACGGCCGTCGAGCGACTGCGCACGCGGCACGACCTCGACGAGCTCGCCGCGCGCAACCTCCTCCAGTATCTGGCTGACCAGCGTGAGGCGACCGGGACGCTGCCCACCGATCGGTCGATCGTCATCGAGCGCTTCCGCGACGAGCTCGGTGACTGGCGCGTCTGCGTGCTGACGCCGTTCGGTGGGCGCGTCCACGCGCCGTGGGCGATCGCCATCGAGGCGAGGTTGCGTGAACGGCACGGCGTCGAGGTGCAGACCATCTGGTCGGACGACGGGATCGCGGTCCGTCTCCCCGAGGCCGATGACGCCCCGTTTGACTCGGCCGTCCTGGTCGATCCGGACGAGGTCGACGACCTCCTGATGGCGCAGCTCGGCGGCTCGGCCCTGTTCGCCGCCCGATTCCGGGAGAACGCCGCGCGCGCCCTGCTCTTGCCCCGGCGACGGCCTGGCTCACGGACCCCGCTGTGGATGCAGCGGCAGCGGTCGGCCGACCTGCTGAACGTCGCGAGTCGGTACGGGTCCTTTCCGATCATCCTCGAAACGTATCGCGAGGTCCTTCGCGACGTCTTCGATCTGCCGGCTCTCAAGGAGCTGCTGGCCGGCATCCGCTCGCGCTCGGTTCGCGTCGTATCGGTCGAGACGCGTTCCGCGTCGCCGTTCGCCGCGTCGCTGCTCTTCGACTACGTCGGGAGCTTCATGTACGAGGGAGACGCGCCGATGGCCGAGCGGCGCGCGCAGGCGCTGGCCCTCGACCGCGAGCTGCTGGCCGAGCTGCTCGGCGCCGAGGAGTTACGCGAGCTCATCGACGCCGGTGCGCTGGCGGATCTCGAGCTCGAGCTGCAGTCGCTGGCGGAAACGCGGCGGGCGCGGAGCGTCGACGCGCTGCACGACCTGTTGCGCCGCCTGGGCGACCTGCGCATCGACGAGGTGGCTGCGCGTTCCGCGCCGGCGCTCGACGCCGCCGAGGGACTGGCCGCCCTCGAGCGCGATCGGCGCGCCATCCGCGTCCGGATCGGCGGCGAGGAGCGATGGATCGCGATCGAGGACGCCGCGCGCTACCGCGATGCGCTCGGAGTCAGCCCTCCGCCCGGAGTCCCGGATGCCTTTCTCGAAGGTGAGCGCGCACCGCTGGACAGCCTGCTGCTCCGGTGGGGGCGGACCCACGCTCCGTTCACGGCGGATGCCCCCGCCGAGCGCTGGGACGTGGCGCCGGCCGTCGCCCTGGCGCATCTTCGCGACCTCGTCGCGGCGGGCGCGCTCCTCCACGGCGAGTTCCGGCCCGGCGGCGTCGAGCGCGAGTTCACGGACGCGGACGTGCTCCGCGCCCTACGCCGCCGAACGCTGGCGCGCTTGCGGCGGGAGATCGAGCCGGTGCACGTCGAGGCGCTGGGACGCTTCCTTCCCGCGTGGCACGGCGTCGGGAGCCAGGCCGGCGGCGTGGATCGCCTCCTGGAGGTCGTGGCGCAGCTCGAGGGCCTGGCTCTTCCGGCCTCGATCTTCGAGCGCGACGTGCTCCCGGCGCGCGTCCGGGATTACACGCCACGGCAACTCGACGAGCTCGGTGCCGCGGGCGAGATCGTGTGGATCGGTCGCGGCGCGCTCGGCCGGGACGATGGCCGGGTCGCGCTCTACCGCCGCGACCGGGTGGAGCTGCTTGCGGCGACCGGGTCGGCCGAGGAGCGCCCCGGCAGTGAGCTGCACGACCGGATCCGTGTGCACCTGTCCGGTCGGGGTGCCTCGTTCTTCAGGGAGGTCGCCGCCGCGGTTCGGTGGGATCGCGACGACGAAGCGCTCGACGCGCTGTGGGATCTGGTCTGGGCAGGGGAGGTCACGAACGACACGTTCGGCCCGCTTCGTGCGCTCGCGCTGCCACGAAGCTCGTCACGCCGTTCGCCGCGACCGCGGCCCGGGCGGCTCACCTCGCTCGGACCGCCACGCGCCAGCGGCCGCTGGTCGCTGGTGGCGGGACTGATCGGCGAGGAGCGCTCCCCAACCGAGCGAGGACACGCCGCCGCGCTGGCGCTGCTCGAACGGCATGGGGTCGTCACTCGCGAGGCCGTCCTCGCCGAGGGGTCGGCAGGCGGGTTCGCGGGCGTGTACCCGATCCTGCGGGCAATGGAGGAAGCCGGCCGGATCCGGCGCGGCTACTTCGTCTCGGGGCTCGGCGCCGCGCAGTTCGCGATGCCCGGTGCCGTGGACCGCCTGCGCGCCGAGCGGGACGCGCCCGACGACGCAGGAGTCGTCGTCCTCGCGGCCGCCGACCCCGCGAACCCGTACGGCGCGGCTCTGGCGTGGCCGCGCAGGGACGACGCCGAGCGCGCGGTGCTCCAGCGGGTGCCCGGCGCGTACGCCATCCTGGTCGACGGTGCTGCGGCCCTCTACGTTGAGCGCGGCGGGCGCGGCCTGATCACGCTCGCGCCCTTCAACGACGACCCGACGGCGGACGCCGCGGTACGCGCGCTGGAGCGGCTGATCGCGCCGGGCGCGCCGCTGCGCGAGTTGAGCATCGAGCGCGTCGATCGTGCGCCGGTCGGCGAGTCGGCGCTCGCGCCGCGGCTGCGCGAGGCCGGATTCCGGCCGAGCTATCGGTCATATCTGCTCCGTCGCTGAGCGGTTGGCATGGACGCGTCTGGTAGCGTCGGCGGCATGACGAACGACCAGGACGTCGTCGCGGACTCGAGCCTCGATGCGCTCGGGGTCGTGTGGTACGGCTTCCTGGCGTGGTGGGGCTTTCTCGCCGCGCTCCTGGTCGTCCTTCCTCCGGTCGTGGTGGCGGTCGCGTTCGCCCGTTGCGACATTGGCGGCGAGGGCCTCGGGGGTGGTACCGAGTTTGCCGCCCTGTCGCTGTGCGGCGGCGGCTACACCGTGTATGCGATCGTCGGCGTCCTCGCCTTCGTTGGCGTCGCCGGCGTGCTGCTGGCCCTCGCCGGACTGATCCCGTCTCCGTTGTACGCGGCCGACTTCGTCCGCTGGGCCGCGGCCGGCCAAGCGTCGGCATCATCGCGTTCGTCCTGCGCCTCGTGCTCCTGAACCGCGCTCCCGGGCCGGGCGCCGACCCGGTGGGCCAGCAGGCGTTCGCGGTCGGCTTCACCGGTTGGCTGAACCTGCTGGACGCCGCGATGGCGACCGCGCTCGTGATGCAGGCGATCGGCTTCACGGTGGCCGCGGTCGTGACGTGGCGATGGGAGGCCGCGATTGGCCCGCGCTGGCTCGCGGTCGGGCTCGGCCTCGCTGCGCTGTTGTCGCTGGTGCTCGCGCTCGACCTTGCGGCGGGCTGCCTGTGCCTCATCGGGCTCGGCGACCTGAGCGGCGCCCCGGCCCTGCTGGCGTACGTGGTCGTCCTGGCAGGCGTCTTCGTGGCGCTGGCGTTCGTGAGCCGGCAGGCGCTCGGTCCCAGCACCCCGTCCACGAGTCCCGGCTAGACCAGCTCGACCGTCTCCCGGTAGCGCGCCAGCTCGGCCTCGACGCCGAGCTCCTCCGCGATCCGTACGCGCAGGGCCTCGGCGGGCTCCGGATCGCCGTGGACCAGGAAGATGCGTCGCGGCCGCGACGCGGCTTCGGCATCGGTCATTCGTCGCAGCCAGGCCACCAGCTCGTGTTCGTCGGAATGCGCCGAGAAGCCCGAGATCGTGCGGATCCGGCAGCGGACCTCGTGCTGCGCACCGTCCAGGCGGATCTCGCGCTGCCCCTGCTGGAGGTGCCGTCCCAGCGTCCCCTCGCCCTGGTAACCGATGAAGAGCAGCGTCGCTTCGGGGTCGCCGATGAAGTCCCGGAGGTGATGCATGATCCGGCCGCCGGTGAGCATCCCGCTGGCGGCGACGACCATGAACGGCCGGCGGCTGTCGCGGATCGCCTTGGACTGCTCGACCGTGTTCGTGAACTGCTCGCCGGGATACTCGAGCGGAGTGTCTCCGGACCGAACGAGCGCGAGCGTGTCGCGGTCGAAGACCTCCGGGTGGCGCAGGTACACGTCGCTGGCGCGGCTGGCCATAGGCGAGTCGAGGAAGAGCGGCAGGCGCGGGATACGACCGTCGCCAACGAGGCGGTCGAGCACGTAGACGAGCTCCTGCGTGCGGCCGATGGCAAAGGCCGGGACGAGCAGGACGCCGCTGCCCTGCGCGACCTCGTTCACCACCTCCGCGAGCCCTTCGATAGCTTCCGCGCGCGGCTCGTGCGCGCGGTTGCCGTACGTCGACTCCATGACCAGATAGTCGGCGTGGGCGATGGGCGTCGGGTCGCGGAGGATCGGCGTGTCGGGGCGGCCGAGGTCGCCGGAGAAGACGATCGTGCGCCGATCACCGACGTCACCGGCGACGTCGAGCTCGATGATCGCCGAGCCCAGGATGTGTCCCGCGTCCCGGAAGCGCGCGGTTACGCCCGCGCCGATGGTCGTCGACTCGTCGTACGCGACGTCGCGGAACATGGCGATTGCACGTTCGGCGTCCTCCATCGTGTACAGCGCCTCGCGGGTCCGCGTCTCACCGGCGGGTGGCCCACGCCGGATCCGGTTCGGGAGGTCGTCGAGCTCGAGCGCCTCCTCCTCGGGCGGCGGTTCGTCGCGGTGACGCCGTGCCCAGCGCTCGGCCGCCTCCTGCTGCAGCTTCGCGCTGTCGCGGAGAACGATGGCGGCAAGGTCGGAGGTCCCGGGTGTCGCGTAGATCGGTCCGTCGAAGCCGGCCTTGACGAGCGCGGGGATGCGGCCGCAGTGGTCGAGGTGGGCGTGGGTCAGCAGCACCGCGTCGATCTCGCCGGCGTCGAAGTCGAACCCCACGCGGTTGCGGGCGATCTCGTCCGGCGACCCCTGGAACATGCCGCAGTCGACGAGCACACGAAGGTTCCCCGTGGTGACGAGGAACTGCGAGCCGGTCACGGTACCGGCCGCTCCGAGGAACGTCAGTTGCGCGGGCATCGGCCGCACTGCATTGCGCCCCGCGTGCCACCATTGGCGCGTGAAGCTGCCCGTCATGCCCCCTCTCGAGCCGATGCTCGCGAAGCTCACACCGGAGATCCCGACCGGTGACGGCTGGCTGTACGAACCGAAGTGGGACGGCTTCCGGGCACTCGCCTTTCGCGACGGCGACGAGGTATATCTCCAGAGCCGGGACCTGAAGCCGCTGGACCGATACTTCCCGGAGCTCGCACCGCAGATCCGCGAGCTCGCGGCGCCGCGTTTCGTGCTCGACGGTGAGATCGTGATCGCCACGCCAGACGGAGCGCTCGACTTCGAGGCGCTGCTGCTGCGCATCCACCCGGCCGCTTCGCGCGTCGCGCTGCTCGCGTCGCAGACGCCCGCCTCGTTCGTCGCGTTCGACGCCATCGCGCGCGACGATGACGATCTGCGCGAGCGTCCCTTCGCCGAGCGGCGTGCGGCGCTCGAGGACGTGGTGGTGGACGCCCCGGCGTCCTTCCACCTGACGCCGGCGACGACCGATCGCGCGACCGCGACGGACTGGTTCAACCGGTTCGAGGGCGCCGGGCTGGACGGCGTCATTGGCAAACGCCTCGACCGGCCCTACCGGCCCGGTGAGCGCGAGATGCTGAAGATCAAGCACCTGCGCACCGCGGACTGCGTCGTCCCGGGATTTCGGTGGCACAAGAACGGCCCCGGCACGATGGTCGGCTCGCTGCTGCTCGGCCTGTGGAACGCGAGCGGCGATCTGCAGCACGTCGGCGTGACGTCGTCCTTCAGCAACGAGCAGCGGCGACGACTCGTGGAGTTCCTCGAGCCGTATCGGGCCGACGGCCTGGACGGCCATCCGTGGGCCGACTGGGCGATCGCCGAGCAGGACGCAGCGCTCGCCGGGCGGCGGCTGCCCGGCGGGACCTCGCGGTGGAACCGCGGCAAGGACCTGTCGTGGCAGCCGCTGCGGCCCGAGCTGGTGTGCGAGGTCGCCTTTGACCACCTCCAGGGCGATCGGTTCCGGCACGCGGCGACGTTCAAGCGCTGGCGCCCCGACAAGCCCCCGTCGGAGTGCCGCTACGACCAGCTGGAGGAGACGCCTCCCGCGCTGCTGGCCGACCTCTTCGGGCGCTGACCGTGCGCATCCGCACACCCGCGCCCGGCATCGTGGAGCGACTGTCATGACCATCGCCGACGCCTCGACCGCCGTAGACCAGCTCGCCGATCGCTTCTGGCAGGGCTTTCTCGAGCGCCAGCCGATCGTCGCAACGATCTACGAGACGACCGTTGGGACGATCGGCTGCCGGACCTCGGAGCGGCTGGCCGGGCCGCGCAGGAGACCGCGTGCCGCGACGTGCTGCGCGAGGCGGAGTCGATGAGCGACGCCCTCGACGCTCAGTCCGTCATCACGCGCGACATGCTGATGCTCGTCGCCCGCAACCAGCTCGAAGCGCTCGAGACCACGCAGTACCAGATAGCGGTCGACCAGATGACCGGACCCCAGACGTTGCCGGCCGAGATCGCGCAGTACCAGCGGATCGATACGCCGGAGCGCGTAGAGCGCCTGCTGCCCCGCTGCGACCGCGCGATCAGGTTCATGCAGGATCGCGGCAGGCTGCCGCCGGTCGACGCCGCCATCGAGGTCGACCGGTACACGATCTGGCCCGGGCAGGCGCTGTCGTACAAGATCGGACAGCGCGAGATCGAGCGAGCGCGCAGAGCGGTGACCGACGAGGCCGGCCCCGGCTTCGACCTGCGCGTCTTCCACGATCAGCTGCTGGTCCACGGCTCGGTCCCGCTCGAGACGCCGCGCCGCGAGCTGCCCGGCTGGTACCGCGCGGCCATAGCAGCGGAGGTCGATCAGCGGGCCCAGGGGTCGTAGTCGGGGTCGAGCGGCTCCTGGGGCGGCCGCGCCGCCTCCGGCACGTGGCGCAGGTTGACCCTGATCCGGGTCCACGTCGTCGAGCGGCCGCGCATCGAGTCCACCAGCACGTCCGCCGGCTCGAGGTGGGCCGCCGCATCCGGGTGTCGCGCCTTCCAGCGCTCGAGACCCGCTATCGCGTCTGCGGTCCGCGCGGCGCGGCCGATCTCGACGAGCGGCATCGTCGAGCGCCGACGTCCGGTCGGCGAAGGCGTCGTCTGGCGCGCCGGCGGTTGCCCGTCGAGCGGCATGCGTCGCTTGGAAGGCTGCACGCGCGGCGGCTCTCCGGCCTGCTTGGCGTAGTGGGGCGGCCATGGTGCGTCGCCGAGCCCCGACGCCTCCTGGCGGGCCGAGAGCTCGAGCAGCGACTCCAGCGATGCGGCGCTGTCGTCGATCGCGGAGGCCGGATCACCGATGCGGGCGAAGCGAGCGGGGACGTTCCGGAGCGTAAAGTCGCCGAGCTCGGCGGTCGGGACCTCGTCCCAATTCAGCGGCGCTGATACGCGCGCCTCGGGGTTCGGTCGCACCGAATACGCCGAGGCGACCGTCCGGTCCTTGGCGTTCTGGTTGTAGTCGATGAAGACGCCGTGGCGCTCCTCCTTCCACCACTTGCTGGTCGCCAGCTCGGGCGCGCGCCGCTCGACCTCGCGCGCCAGGGCGAGCGCGGCGCGACGGACCTCGCCGAAGCTCCAGCGCCGCTCGATCCGCACGTTGACGTGCAGGCCGCGCGAGCCCGACGTCTTGGGGAAGCCCAGGAGTCCGTGGTCGGAGAGCACGTCTCGGGTGACGAGGGCGACCTTGCGCACCGCGTCCCACGCGACCCCCGGCGTCGGGTCGAGGTCGACGCGCAGCTCATCGGGATGCTCCAGATCGTCGGCTCGTACGGGGTGCGGATTCAGGTCGATGCAACCCAGGTTGACGACCCAGGCCAGCGCGGCGGCGTCGCGCACGACGATCTCGTCCGCGGTCCGCCCCGACGGAAAGCTGAGCTCCACGGTCTCGATCCACTCCGGCCGGTTGTCCGGGGCGCGCTTCTGGAAGAAGAACTCTCCGGCGGCGCCGTTGACGAAGCGCTTGAGCGCCATAGGGCGGCCTCCCGCGCCGCGGAGGGCACCATCGGCGACCGCCAGGTAGTACTCGACGAGCTCCCGTTTCGTGATGCCGGCCGCGTCGAAGTACACCTTGTCCGGGTTGCTGATGGTCACGTCGCGATCGCCGACGTCGAGGACCAGCGGCCGGATCTTCGGCATCGCTACAGGGTACCGTTGAGCCCGATGCCACCGCCCACGCGCCGCAATCGCTCGAGATGAAGCCGATCGCTCGCGCCGTGGCGGCCGTCAACGCATTGCTCGACGACCATCGCTCGACCCGCGTCGCGAAGCGGGCCGTCGCGCGCTTCCTCGAGCACGACGACCTCCAGTACGCCGGGAGCATGGCGTACTTCGCGCTGTTGTCGATCTTCCAGTTGCTCGTGCTGGGCGTCGTGGTCCTGAGCTTCTTCGTCGATCACGGGCAGGCGCGCCAGTTCGTGATCGAACAGGTGACCCGCGGAACGCCGATCGACGCCGGGACCGTGGGTGCGGTGATCGACGGCGTGGTCAACTCCCGCGGCGGGATCAGCTTGTTCGGCATCGTGTTCCTGCTGTGGGGCGCCTTGGGTCTCTTCTCGGCCATCAACAAGGGCGTCAACAGGGCGTGGAGCGGCCCCGGCGGGCCGCCGCCGTCGTTCCTGCGCGACAAGATCGTCGGGCTCGTGCTGATCCTGTTCACAGGGGCGCTTGCCGTCGCCTCCGTCGCGGTCGGGCTGGCCCTCAGCGCGGTGCAGCAGGTCGCGTCCAGGGTCCTGTCCGACGTGCCCGGTGGCGGGATCCTGTTCGCCGCCGTCGCCTTTTTCGTCCCGTTCCTGTTCGCGTTCGTGGCGCTGGTGGTGTTGTACCGATTCGTGCCGACTCCGCCGCTGACCTTCGGGCAGATCTGGCCCGGCGCGCTCGTGGCAGCCGTGATCTGGGAGATCCTGCGCTACGGGTTCGTCTTCTTCGCGACCCGCGTGGCGCACTACGAGAGCGCCTTCGGGCCGATCTCGGCCGGCGTCGTTCTGCTCGTGTTCCTCTATTTCGCCAGCGTCGTCCTGCTGCTCGGGGCGGAGATCGCCGAGGCGTACTCGGTCGAATCCGGGAAGAGTCGCGAGCCGGCCGCGGCGGCCGTGGTCGTCGGTCCGAGCGTGCCGATCGACGCGGCTGGGACCGCGACGGCCCCTCCGGCGACGGGCTCCACTGCGTCGCTCACCGCCGATGCGCCGCCGCCGGAGCGCGAGTCCGCGAGGGGTCGCTCCGGTATCGGGCGCTGGCTCCCGCTTGCCGGCGTGGGCGCCATCGGCGTGCTCATCGGTCGCTGGATGAACCGCGACCGGGACGAGTGAGCCAGTACGTTCAGGTGGCACGCGGGCCCAAAACGATCGGTTAGCATGCGCCGGGCGCTCGACTGCCGTGCCATCACGCTCGGGGAGCACATGACAACTCGGGGCTTCAACACCGGATGAGAGGACGACGCCGCCTGGCCGTCAGCCTCGTGACCCTGCTGACGGTCTGGGCGAGCTTCGTCCTCACCCCCCGCGAGCCCGCCCTGGCCGCGGAACCGACCCTCGAAGAGGCGATCGCGCAGCAGCGTCGTCTCGAGCAGACGCTGGTCGAACAGCGTGTCCGCCTGGATGAGCTCGGCAGCTCACGAACGAGTCTGGAGTCGACGCTCGCCCAGGTGCAGGCCGAGCTGAACCAGATCGCGACCGAGTACGACGCCGTGAGCGCGCTCCTGGTCGAGGTGCGCGGCCAGGTCGCCGACATCGAGCAGCAGCTGAGCGAGCTGCGGGCCCAGATCGCCGACCTCGATGCCCAGCTGGGACACGTCCAGGCGGAGATACGCGAACGCAGCCAGGACCTCGCCGTGCGTGAGCGGCTCCTCCAGGACCACATCCGTGAGGCGTATGAGCGGAGCCAGACATCGTTCCTGGAGGCGGTGATCGCGTCGCCGACGCTGGGCGAGATCACGAACCAGGTCGGGTACCTCCTGAGCGTCTCTGACCGGGAGCGCGAGCTTGCCGATGGCGTCCGCGACGTCCGCGAAGAGCTCCGGACCAAACGCCGGACCCTCGCCGAAGGCCGGCGGGCGGCGGATGCGGCGCGTGACGAGGCCGAGGTTCAGGCCGCCGAGCTCGCGAAGCGCCAGCAGGAGCTGTCGGAAGCGGAAGCTCGCCTCGCGGAGCTGCGCGTCCAGGCCGATGCGCGGCGAGCGCAGGAACAGGCGGCGCTCGACCAGCTGCTCGCGGACCAGCAACGCGCGGAGCAGGTGTACCAGGAGAACGTGGCCGCGCACGAGGCGCAGGAGCAGCTGGTGGTACAGCTGCAGGCGGAGGCGGAACGCCGCGCGCGCGAGGCCGAGGAGGCGCGCCGTCGCGAAGCCGAACGCGCCGCACAGGCGGCCCAGCGCGCCCTATCGGCCGCCGGTTTCCGCTGGCCGATGGACTCATTCCTCGTAACACAGGAGTTCGGTCCCACGGGCGTGTGGCTCGAGCCGCCCGCGGTGTGGAAGGGTACGTACTACGCGCACTTCCACGAGGGGATCGACCTGGCCGACGACTGCGGCGCGCCCATCGTCGCCGCGTCCGCCGGCGTCGTGATTGCCTCAGGTCAGCCCAACCCGGCCAGCGACGGCTTCGGCGTCGTGATCAGCCACGGCGGCGCGCTCCAGACCTGGTACTGGCACCTGACGCCGGAGGTCGTAGTTCAGCCGGGGCAGCAGGTCGCCACGGGGCAGGTCCTCGGGTACGAAGGCAACACGGGCTACTCGACCGGCTGTCACCTGCACTTCGCCGTCCACCAAAACGGCGACTGGGAGAACCCGCGGAACTACCTGCCCTAGACGGCCGCCGGGTCGGGTCGCGCGGGTGCGGTCGCTTCCTCGAGCTCGGGTAGGTAGAGCCGCTCGACGTACTCGCCCAACATCCGCGCGGTCGAGAACGGCCAGATCGCGGACCGGATCGCGGCGCGCATCGTCCCAAGCCACTGACCCGGCAGACCCGCATCGTCGCGCCCGTAGAAACGAGGCACCACTTCGTCCTCGAGGAGACGGTAGAGCTCGGCCGCGTCGGCGTCGTCCTGCTCCTCCTCGTCGTTGCTCGCCGCGAACTGCTCGATCGCCCATCCGTTGCTGCCGTCGAAGCCCTCGTCCCACCACCCGTCCAGGACGCTCAGGCTCGGGATGCCGTTGATCGCGGCCTTCATGCCGGAGGTGCCGCTCGCCTCCATCGGCCGCCTTGGCGTGTTCAGCCACAGGTCGACGCCGGCGACCATGAACCGCGCCACCTGGATGTCGTAGTCCTCGAGCACGAAGACGCGGCCGGCGAGCTCGCGCGAGCGCGACAGCTCGAAGATCTGCTGGATCACCTGCTGCCCCGGCCGATCCGCGGGGTGCGCCTTGCCGGCCAGGATGATCTGCGCGGGCCGCTCCGGGCGGTGCAGGAGCGCGGCCAGCCGGCTGACGTCCCGGAAGAGGAGCGCCGCCCGCTTGTAGGTCGCGAAGCGGCGGGCGAAGCCGATGGTGAGGGCGTCCGGGTCGACGACCCCGCGGAGCTGGCGGAGGGCGTCAGGCGACTCGCCGTGGCGCGCGAACTGGCGTGCCATGCGGCTCTCGACGAAGGCGATCAGTTCGCGTTTCTGCCGCTGGTGCGCCGTCCACAGCTGGTCGTCGGTCAGCGTCTCGATTCGGTCGAGCAGCTCCCGTTGCGCGACGTCGCGCGCCAGGGACGCGCCGACGGCGCGCTCGTACATCTGCTGAACCGGCCGGCCGGCCCACGTCCCGACGTGGACGCCGTTCGTGATCGCGTCGATCCGATGCCCGGCGAGCTCGCTCCATGTCGAGGTTGCCGTCCGGCCGTGGAGGGCGCTGACGGCATTGGCGCGGGCGGCGTGGCGAAGCACGAAGGCGGTCATGTCGAACCCCGCATCTGGCTCGTCCGTGAGCCCACGCCCCAGTTCGAGCAGCTCATCGGTCGCCAGGCCCGCGGCCGTGGTCCACGGCTCGAGGAACTTCCTGACCTGGGCACGGTCGAAGACCTCGTTCCCCGCGGGGACGGGCGTGTGGATCGTGAACACGGCACGCCGCCCGACCTGCCGCAGCGCCTCCGAGGGGTCGACCCCCTCCTGGATCAGCTCACGTGCTCGTTCCAGCAGCAGGAACGCCGAGTGCCCCTCGTTCAGGTGCCAGACCGCGGGCTGGATGCCCAGCGCACGCAGCGCTCGGACGCCGCCGATGCCGAGCACGAGCTCCTGGCAGAGGCGCATCTCACGGCCGCGCACGTAGAGGATGTGACTGATCGGGCGGTCGGCGGGATCGTTCGCCGGCGTGTCCGTGTCGAGCAGGAGGAGCGGTACGCGCCCCACCTGGGCGAGCCACACCAGCGCGTGCACCTGTCGACCCGGGAAGTCGACGCTGACCGACAACGGGGACCCATCGCGCGATCGGACCGTCCGCAGCGGCAGGAGCGCAGGGTCGAGATCCGGTTGCGCGTGCTCCTGGAACCCCTCGGCATCGATCTGCTGCCGGAAGTACCCCCGCCGGTAGAGCAGGCCGACCGCGACGAACGGGAGGCGCGCGTCCGAGGCGGACTTGCAGTAGTCGCCCGCGAGGACGCCGAGGCCGCCCGAATAAATCTGCATCGACTCGTGGATGCCGTATTCGGCGCAGAAGTAGGCGACGGGGCCGGGCAGGCGTTCGGCGACCTGCTGGTTGCGCTCCATGGCGATGTCTTTGTCCATGTAGGCGCGGAACTCCGCCAGCAGCTGCGACGCCTCGACGATGAAGTCCTCGTCCGCCAGCAGGGCGGCCCATCGCGCTGGGCTCACGCTGCTCAGGACCGCAACCGGGTTCCGGTGACGCGCCCAGGCGTTCGGATGGATGCGCGAGAAGAGCGACCACGCCGGTGGAGTCCAGCTCCACCACAGGTTGTGCGCCAGCTCCTCGAGGCCGTCGAGAGCGGGCGGCACCGGGAAGTGCGGTGCCGGCAGGCTCGCGATTTCGACCCGAAACGGCATCGCGGCATGATACGCACGGTGCACGGCGTGCGCGGCGCCGTGGCGCGGTACGCTACGCGCGTGGCTGATGGCTACACCACCGACGACGCGAGCGCCGACGCCGCCGCCTCGTCGCCGAATCCGCAGGCGTACTTCCGGGCGCTGCTCTCCGAGCTGCGCCACCTCCAGGAGCGATATGGCCAGGCGCTGCTCGCGCTGGGCGAGGCTCGCGGCGAGGCCGCCACGCTGCGTCATCGGCTGGCGCTCCTGGAGACGCGGGCCCAGGTACCCGTTACGCCGATCGAGGGCGTCGACGCGTCGGCAACCGACGCGCCGAACCCGGACGATATGGAAGATCTCGACGCGGAGGAGCCGGCGGCCTTCGACGCCGGCGCCGACGGCGAGACGATCGAGCTGCCGGGAGCGCGCGCGGCAGCCGAGGCGCTCGCGGAGCTGCAACAGGATGTGCCGTCGAGCGAGCCCGCATACGCGATCACCGAACCTGCGCCATCCCGGGTGGCGGTACCAGTCGGCCCCGTCCGCAACGGAATCGCCGACATCGGTGCCATCGGTGAGCGCGAGGAGGTGGATCTGCGCGCCGCGGTGGGCCTGCGCGACCCCCCGCCGGATACCCCGCTCGAACGCTTGAGGCGCTGGTTGGCCGGCTGAGCCGATTGACCCGTCCGGTTCACCCGGGCGGGACTATCGAGATAGTGCGCTCGACGGCCGCCGGGACGTCAAATGCTGTCGTACAGCGCCGCAGCTGTCGCCGCCTGCCCGTATGCCGGCGCGCCGCGACACACGGAGGCACCCTGGACAGCATCACCGACCGCACCGTCCCTCCGATGCGAAGCCGGTCGCTCGAGCGGCGACCGTTTCCGCGTCGGGTGCCACGTCTCGGGGTAAACGGCCATGTCGCGCTCGTCGTGGCGGCGGCGACGCTCAGCCTCGCCGTCCCGTCCGACTGGTCGGTCGACACCAACCACTGGTGGCCGGCGGTCGCCGTCCTCACGCCGCTCTCGGCGGCGCTCGAATTCGTCGCCGTGCCGCTCCCGCGGGGTGGGATGCTCTCGATTGCCACCATCCCGCACATCGCGACCATCCTGCTGGTGCCTCACCCGTTCGCGGCGCTCTCGGTGGGCGTCGCCGTCTCGGCTGAAGAGGCCATCAACCGCATGCCCCTCCAGAAGGCCGTGTTCAACGTCGCCGGCTATATCCTCACCGCGTCGGCGGCCTCGCTGGCGGCGGGATTGTTCGGGGACATCTGGGTCGCCGCGGCGCCCGGCCGAGCGACGCACGAGGTCGTGGTCGCGCTCTTCGTGACCGCCGGCGCGGTGTATTACACGGTGAACGCGGTCCTCGTGGCCCTCATCATCTCGGCCGCTTCCGGCCAGTCCTTCCTGTTTCTGCTGCGGGCCAATACGCGCAACACCGGCCTCAGCGAGCTCGGCGGAACCAGCGTGGGCATGCTGTTCGCCCTCATCTGGGTCGCGGAACCCGTGTGGACGGCGCTGCTCGCACTGCCCGCGGCGGTGATCAGCCGTTCGCTACAGCACATCCGCCAGCTGCAGTCCGAGACGCGCGACGCCGTCCGTTCGCTCGCCGAGATCGTGGACCACCGGGACTCCAGCACCTTCCACCACTCGGAGCGGGTCACCGGGTACGCCGTCGCGCTTGCGCGCGAGATCGACCTTTCGGACGAGATGACCGAGTTGATCGAGCAGGCCGCTGCGGTCCACGACCTGGGCAAGATCGCCGTGCCGGACCGGATCCTCCTCAAGGCCGGGGCGCTCACCGACGAAGAACGGCGAACGATGTGGCTGCACACCGAGGTCGGCGCCGAGGTCCTTCGCCGTTACCAGCTCTTCCGCGAGGGAGCGGAGATCGTCCGTCACCATCACGAGAGCTACGACGGCACGGGGTACCCCGACGGCCTCAGCGGCGAGTCGATCCCGGTCGGCGCACGGGTGGTATCGGTCGCCGACGCCTTCGACGCGATGACGTCGGATCGCCCGTATCGCCTCGCGCTGCCGCTCGAGACCGCGTTGTCGCGGCTGCGTGCAGGCGCGGGCGTCCAGTGGGACCCGGTTGTCGTAGGCGCATTCGTCCGCCTCGTCATGGACGGCCGGGTCGATCTCCCGGCGCCACCTCGCGCGACGGCGCCTGTCGATGAGCCGGAGCTCGAGCGCGACCAGCTGCGCGATCTCGATCACGCCCCGGCGCACTCCCGCGTGGACGTCGGCGCGCTCGCGGCAACGCGGGACCAACGCTGACCATGTTCATCCTGTACGGCGTTGTCGTAGCAGTCGTGGTCGGAGTTCTGCTCGGCGGGCGTCTCGAGCCGCTCGCCGAGCTCCGCCTCCGATGGCCCTGGCTCGCCATCTCCGGGCTCGTCTTCCAGGTCGTCCTGTTCTCGGCTCCTGTGACGGCGGTCATCGGCGCGGCCGGTCCGCCGCTCTACGTCGTCTCGACGGTCCTTGTCCTGGCGACCGTCGTCCGCAATCTCGCGGTTCCCGGGCTGGCGGCGGTCGCCGCCGGCGCCGTCTCGAATCTGGCGGCCATCCTGGCGAACGGTGGCTACATGCCCGCCAGTCCGGCGGCGCTGGCATTCGCCGGCAAGCTGCCGGCCGCGACGTACTCGAACAGCCGCGTCGACCCCGCGCCGGCGCTGGCACCCCTGACCGACATCTTCGCGCTCCCAGCGTGGATGCCGTTCGCCAACGTGTTCAGCGTCGGAGACATCCTCATCGGCCTCGGGATCGCCACCGCGATTCTGTGGGTGGTGCTCCGGCGCGCCGCACGAGCGTCGAGTCCGGTATCGAATAGTACGGATGGCCTATACGGACCTGCGCAGGGCGAGTCCTAGCCTCGGGGTGCAGCGAAGTTCGTTGCCGATGCAGCACCGTCCAGGGCAAACCCGTCGCGAGACGGGGACGCAAAGCCAGGGATCTTCGTCACCGAAGACCGCCCGGTTGCCGGTGGGGCGTCGTAGAGGACCCACTCTTTGGAGGTCTGCGATGAAGGCGACCCTGGCGCGCTTCTCGCTCGTTCTGGCGGCTCTGTCCGCCATGGCGCTGACCCTGGGCGCAGGCGTTCGGTGGAACTAGCCATGAAGACGAACTTCGGCTACGTGAAGCTCCGCGTTCTGCTCGCTCTCGGCACGCTCAGCAGCCTGGCCCTCGCGCTCGAGGCCGGACGCCGCTGGAATTGACCCCCGCGAGCCGACCGGCTCGCCGCTGGGATCGCAGCCAGACCGCCGATCGATCGGCGGTCTTGTTGTTTCCGGGGCATCCCTACCATAGCCGCGTGGGATCCCCGTACGACGTCCTCGCACCCGAATACCGCGCGCTCTGGGAGCCGGTCCTCGCGCCGTCGGCGCGGGCGCTCCTGGACCAATGCGCTGCGATCGTCGGCCGGCTGGCGGCGACGGCATCGGGGGACCCGCCCACGCTCGTCGACGTCGGCACCGGAGCAGGCGTGCTCGCCGTCGAAGCGGTGCGTCGCTGGCCGAGCGTCACCGTCCACGCGACCGACCCGTCCGAGGCAATGCTCGATGCCGCGCGCGCCCGCGCGGCGTCCGAGCTGTCGAGCTCGGAGCTCGAGCGGCTGACGTTCTCCCAGGCGCCCGCCGATCACCTGCCTTTCGCCAGCGGGTCGGTCGAGATGCTGCTCTCGTCGTTCGTGTACCAGCTCGTCCCCGATCGCGTCGCGGCGCTGCGCGAGGCCTACCGGGTGCTGAAGCCGGGCGGCTGGATCGCGTTCGTCACGTGGGTGGTGGACCGTGCGCCGTTTCCGCCCGCGGACGCGTTCGACGACGCGCTGGACGCGTTCGACATTCCAGAGCCGTCGGGCGACGGCGACACCCTAAGCGGCGACTACCCGTCCGCACGGGCCGCGGCCGCGCAGCTGCGGCGCGTGGGGTTCGCCCGCGTGCGCGCCGAGGCGGCGCGCCTCGAGCACCGCTGGGACGTCGCCAGTTACCTCGCCACGCAGGAACGGCTGTGGGAGGCCGAGCTGATGGCGAGCCTCGACCCCGACGTTCGGCGGCGGCTGCTCGCCGACGCGCGCGAGCGGCTGTTGCGGCTCGACGCGGACGCATTTCGGTGGCATCCGCCCATCGTCTACGTCCTCGGGACGCGTCCTGCGGCCGGGCACCGGCCGCTGCGCTGGAGGCGCCGCTGACCGTCACTGCGTGACGTTCCTCCGTGAACGTAGCTCCGTTGTGCAGTCTGCACACCAAGTCCCTCGCGAAGACGGCGCCGCCGGCCGCCATGCCGGGTGCCGTCGGCCGAGACTCGCATCCGAACCGCACCGCTCGGAGGCCGGAACGGACGTGATCGACGCAGGCAACACCGCATGGCTGCTCATCTCCAGCGCGCTCGTCATGCTGATGACACCCGGACTCGCGTTCTTCTACGGCGGGCTCGTCCGTCGCAAGAACGTCCTGTCCACGATCATGCACAGCTTCTTCATGCTGGCGCTGATCAGCGTGGTGTGGGTGCTGTGGGGCTACAGCCTCGCGTTCGGCCCGGATGTCGGGAACGGCCTTGTCGGCACGCTCGACTGGTTCGCGCTCGAGGGGGTCAGTGGCGCGCCGAGCGACACCTACGCGCCGACCGTCCCGCACCTGGCCTTCATGGCGTTCCAGATGATGTTCGCGATCATCACGCCGGCGTTGATCACGGGCGCCTTCGCCGAGCGGAAGCGGTTCGGCGCGTTCGTGCTGTTCGCGCTCGCGTGGTCGACGCTGGTCTACGCGCCGATCGCGCACTGGGTCTGGTCACCGGCCGGCTGGCTGTACCGGCTGGGCGTCCTCGACTTCGCGGGTGGGACGGTGGTCCACCTGAGCTCCGGCGTTTCGGCGCTCGTCGCGGCGCTGATGATCGGGCGCCGGATCGGCGTCGGCCGTGAGCTGACTGAGCCGCACAACGTCACGATGACCGTCCTGGGTGCCGGGTTGCTCTGGTTCGGGTGGTTTGGGTTCAACGCCGGCAGCGCGCTGGCGGCCGATGGACTGGCCGCGACCGCGTTCGTCACGACCAACACCGCCGCGGCCATGGCGGCCGTGACGTGGGTATCCGTGTCGTGGCTCCATCGAGGGACGCCGAGCGTCGTGGGTGCCGCCGTGGGCGCGGTGGCCGGGTTGGTCGCGATCACGCCCGCCGCCGGTTACGTCACGCCGGCCGCGTCGATCGTCATCGGCTTCGGGGTCGGCCTCGTGTGTTACGGCGCCTGCCAGCTGCGGACCCGCACGCGCGCCGACGACGCACTCGATGTGTTTGCGGTCCACGGCGTCGGAGGTGCGTTCGGCGCGGTGGCGACCGGCGTGTTCGCGAGCGTGGCGGTCAACGCTGCGGGCCGCGACGGGCTGCTCGCCGGCAACGGCGGACAGGTCGTGCTCCAGGCCGTGGGCGTCGGTGCCACGGCGATCTATGCGGCGGCCGCGACGGCGGCTATCCTGCTCGTCCTCAAGCTGGTGATCGCGCTCCGCGTGCCGAGCGACGCCGAAGAGCGGGGACTCGACCTGGCGCAGCACGGCGAGGTCGCCTACCAGCTGTAGCGGTCCGATCGGCGCGCTCCCGGAGTGACAGGCTGACTCCGAGCCCGCTCCACTAGCCGAGGCCGGCTAGACCATTCCGCACTTTACTTCCCCGTCCGGCGGCGGGAATCGGCCGGTCGTCTCGACGCGAAACAGGCCCGGTCGCATGAACTTGCGACTGCTCGCGACTGCCCGCACGCTAGTCGCTGCCTCGCTCGCGCCGGTCCTCACACTGACCGCAGCTCGTGCGGCGCGCTGGCGGATTGACAGTCCGGGGGCGAGCTTCTAGTGTCACGCGCCACAGCTGAACACGGCGCGGATCGGGACGACTACCCGGTCAGGCGCACCTCCAGCGAGTCGGGAGAGGTGGAAGCCCGACGGTGGCGCGACCGGCGAATGGACCCGGGAGCTCCTGCCGAGAACGCGCGTCGAGCGCAAGTAACGGCGGGCGGATGGGGCACCGATAGCAGAGCCCAGGCCCTCCACGGCGGCTCCCGTCGCGGGTGGCTGAGCAAGAGCCCCGGCGGAGGCCGGGGAACAAAGGTGGCACCGCGAGAGAACCCCCTCGTCCTTTGGGACGGCGGGGTTCGTTCGTTTCACGGGAGCATGACCGATGGCCACCAGCACCGCTATCACCCGGCGCTTCCCACTCGACCAGCGCGAGATGCCCGCGCGCTGGTACAACATCGCCGCCGATCTGTCCGCCCCGCCCCCACCGCCGCTGAATCCGGCCACACACGAACCGATCGGCCCGGAGGCGCTCGCGCCGCTTTTCCCGATGGAGCTGATCCGCCAGGAGGTCAGCACCGATCGGTACATCGACATGCCGGAAGAGGTGCTCGAGGTCTACCGCATGTGGCGGCCGACGCCGCTGGGCAGGGCGATCGGCCTCGAGCGTGCGCTCGACACGCCGGCCCACATCTACTTCAAGTACGAGGGGACGTCGCCGGCCGGCTCCCACAAGCCGAACACCGCCGTCCCACAGGCGTTCTACAGCCGGCAGGAGGGCATCCGGCGTCTCGCCACCGAAACCGGCGCAGGGCAATGGGGCTCCGCGCTCGCCTTCGCCGCGCAGCTCTTCGGCCTGGAGTGCAAGGTGTACATGGTCCGGGTCTCGTATCACCACAAGCCGCATCGGCGCACGTTGATGCAGACCTTCGGCGCCGATGTCGTCGCGAGCCCCAGCGAGGAGACCGAGAGCGGGCGGTCGTTCCTGACGGCCGATCCGGGACATCCCGGGAGCCTGGGCATCGCGATCAGCGAGGCGGTCGAGGATGCCGCCAAGCGTGACGACACGAAGTACTCGCTCGGCAGCGTCCTGAACCACGTGCTCTTGCACCAGACCGTTGTCGGCCAGGAAGCCGTCCGGCAGATGGAGCTCGCAGGCGAATACCCGGATGTCGTCATCGGCTGCACCGGCGGTGGGTCTAACTACGCGGGCCTGGCATTTCCGTTCATGCGCCAGCGTCTCTCGGGCGGGCGCCGCACGCGGTTCATCGCCGCGGAGCCGTCGAGCTGCCCGAGTCTCACGAAGGGCGAGTACCGGTACGACTTCGGCGACACTGCCGCGATGACGCCCCTGCTCAAGATGCACACGCTCGGACACACGTTCGTGCCGCCCGGGATCCATGCCGGTGGGCTGCGCTACCACGCCATGGCCCCGCTCATCAGCCACCTCTACGACGAGGGCCTCATGGAGGCGCGAGCCTTTCCGCAGACGCGCTGCTTCGACGCGGCGGTGCTCTTCGCACGCACGGAAGGAATCCTTCCGGCCCCCGAGAGCAGCCACGCCGTGCGTGCCGCGATCGACGAGGCGCTCGAGGCGCGCGAGGCGGGCGAGGCTCGGGTGATTCTCTTCAACCTCTCGGGGCACGGCCACTTCGACATGGCCGCCTACGAGGCGTACCTCGCGGGTCAGCTCGAGGATTTCGAGTACCCCGAGGAGAAGGTCCGCCAGGCGATGGAGGGGCTGCCCATGGTCGCGGCGTAGGCGGCGTAGGCGGCGGACGGCAGTGCTCGGCGACGCCAGCGCGGTCGCCCGGTACGATCTCCACATGGCGACGTACGACCCTGCGACCGCGCTCCTTGTCGTGGACGTGCAGAACGATTTCGCGAGCCCGCAGGGATCCCTCTCCGTCCGCAGCGCCGAGGCCATCATCCCGGTCCTGAACGCCGAGGTCGATGCCGCTGTGTCGTCTGACGCGCCGGTCGTGTTCACCCAGGACTGGCACCCCGAGGCGACGCCGCACTTCGCGAAGGATGGCGGCATCTGGCCGGTTCACTGCGTCCGCGAAACGTGGGGCGCGGAGTTGCACCCGGCGCTGGACGCTCGCGGCCCGGTCGTGCGAAAGGGCACGGGTGGCGAAGACGGTTACTCGGGTTTCAGCGTCCGTGACCCGGTGACCGGCGACCGACGCGCGACGGAGCTCGACGGGCTCCTTCGCGCGCGGGGCGTCGCGAGACTCGTCATCGCCGGGCTGGCGACCGACTACTGCGTCCGGGAGACGGCGCTCGATGCTCGGCGTTTGGGGTACGCGACCGCGGTCATCACCGATGCGGTGCGCGCCGTCGACCTCGAGCAGGGCGACGGTGAACGGGCTCTGGCCGACATGCGAGAGGCCGGCGTCGAGCTGATCTGACGCGCGCCGATGGTACCGCTGGGTCATGGCGGTACGGGGTCGCTGCGCACTAGGCTCGCCACGTGGGCACCACCACGCGCCGCCTAGAACCACGGGCGCTCCGACAGCCGGGCGAGTCGCCGGATGCCGATCATGACGGGCTGCTCGCGGCCGAGCGCGCCGCACGGATACGCGCTCAGGAGTCCGCCGAGCGACTCCAGCATGCGAACCGCGCCAAGGACGAGTTCCTCTCGGAACTGGCGCACGAGCTCCGCACGCCGCTGACTGCGATCCTGGGCTGGGCGTCGCTACTCCGCCAGCGGCAGTTCGATCAGGCGGTCCTTGCGCGCGGGCTCGAGACGATCGAGTTGAGCGCGCGGGCGCAGGCGGAGCTCATCGACGACCTGAGTGACCTGTCACGCGTCGTCAGCGGCAAGCTGCGTCTCGAGATTCGACCGGTCGACCTTCGCCTTGCCGTGCAGACGGCGCTCGAGGGGGCGCGTCCGTCCGCCGAGGCCAAGGGCATCCGGCTCGAGGCTGCGATCCCGGGGGTCCCATGCCCGGTGCGCGGCGATCGCAATCGCCTCCAGCAGGTGATGGGCAACCTGCTCACCAACGCCGTCAAGTTCACGCCCGAGGGCGGCACGGTCTCGGTCAGCCTCGAGCGCGGCGACGACCAGATCCGCCTGGAGGTGGCCGATACGGGGATCGGCATCGCGGCGGATCTGCTGCCCTACGTCTTCGACCGCTTCCGCCAGGCCGACGATGCCTCGACGCGCGCTCACGGAGGCCTGGGCCTCGGTCTGTCGATCGTGCGCCACCTCGTCGAGCTGCACGGCGGCAGCGTATCGGCGCACAGCGACGGGGACGGCCTTGGCGCGAGGTTCTCGGTCGCGCTGCCAGCGACGGGGAGCGCCGCGCGGCGCGGCGACGAGGCGCTCGATCCTGCCGCGGCCAGTCACGCGCCGCTGCTCGAGGGCGTGAAGCTGCTCCTCGTCGAGGACGACGCCCCGTCGCGTCAGGCGATCGCGGCCCTCCTCGAGCAGGAAGGCGCGGAGGTAGTTGCGACGGCATCGGTCGCCGAGGCGCTCGGCGCCCTCGAGGGACGCCGCCCGGACGTGGTCGTCAGCGACATCCGGATGCCGGGCTCCGACGGTTACGAGCTGATCAAGAAGCTCCGCGCCGCCGCGTCGGAAGCGTCGAGGGCGATTCCCGCGGTGGCGTTGACAGGGCTCGGCGGTGCAGACCGCGAGCGGGCGCTGAACGAGGGGTTCCAACTCCATGTCGCGAAGCCCATCGACGGGCGCGAGCTGGCGAGCGCAGTCGCTAGCCTCGTGCGCCCAGCAGTTCCCGTCGACGGGCGCTCGATCGAGGAGCAGCTCGACACCGAGCTCGCGTCGCTCGCGGGTAGCGCGGACGTCTCCGCCGTGATCTCGGCACAGGTCCAGCATCTCAGCCGAATTCGCGCGCGCCATGGCACGGCCGGCGTGAACGCCGTCATCACGGGGTTCGTTGACGCGGCGCGCGGCGTCCTCCGCGGGTCGGATCGGATCGTCGTGACCGTTGACGGCGGTCTCGTCATCTTTTGCCGCGGAGCCGACGGCGATGCCGGCGCGGAGATCGTGGAGCGCCTGCGGAACGCGGCCGCCGGCATGGAGACGCCGCTCGACGATGGCAGGGTCGTTCGCGCCGCCGTGTCGTTGGGCGTCGCCAGCTCGTCCGATAGCACCGTTCCGCGCGCGGCGTTGCTCGAGGCGTCCCGCCAGGCGCTGGAAGCGGCGCGCCAGCGCGGGGAGGACGTCGTCCACGAACGTGTGAACGCCGCGTCCGCGACGCCACACGCCGGGTGACTCGAACCTAGCTCGTCGCGAATCGATCGGGCGCGAAGGCGGCGACATCGACCGATGGCGGCTCGCCGCAGAACAGCTGCGCGACGACCCGTCCGGTCGCGGGCCCGAGCCCGATCCCGGCTCCCTCGTGACCGGTGGCCACCCAGAGACCCGAAACACGCGACGACGGACCGATGGCGGGAAGGTGGTCGGGCAGGAACGGGCGCAATCCGGCCCACACGCGCTCGACGCGGAGCGACCGGACGCCTGGCAGGAAGCGTTCGGCGCGCTGCATGATCGCGTCGGTCACGCGTTCATCGGGATCGGTATCGAAACCCCGCACCTCTCGGCTCGAGCCCACCACCACGCCGCCGTCCGACGCCGTCTCGAGAACGGTCGACACAATCAGCTCGCCCGTGTCTGAGACGACGCCGGCGGCGTATGAGCCGTCGAGCAGCTTGCGCCGCACCATGTCGGGACGCGGCTCGGTCCTTACGAGCTGTCCCCTGCGCGGCACGACGGGCAGGTGCAGCCCCGCGGTAGCCGCAAGCGCGGCGCTCCACGCGCCGGCCGCAAGCACAACCGCCGCGGTGTCGATGTCGCCACCATCGGTGGAAAGCCCGATCACGCGCTCGCCAACGATCCGGATCGCCGTCACGGCGCGCGGAGCGCTGAAGCGCGCTCCGGCGTCGCGGGCCTCGCCGACGAGCGAGCGCGTCACCGCCGCGGCATCCACCTGGACGTCGCGCGGGAAGAACGTCGCGCCGGCGAGGTCGGGCGCGACGTGCGGCTCGTGCTCGCGGAGCTTCTCGCGGCCGACGACGTCGGCCTCGACGCCTCTGGCACGCATCTCCGCGGCGTGTCTCGCGCCGGCGGCGAGCTGATCTTCGGTCCCGTGGAGGACCAGGCAGCCCTTCCTCCGGAGCCCGATGGCGTCGCCGTAGCGCACGGCCAGCTCGTCGTAGATCGCCTGGCCGAGGATGGCGAGGTCGAGCTCGGGACCCGGCGCCTTGTCGGCGAGAATGACATTGCCCTCGCCCAGCCCGGTGGTCCCGCGAGCGACGCCGGCAGCATCGACGAGCAGGACCTTCACGCCCCGCAACGCCAGCTCGCGCGTCACCGAGGCTCCGATGATTCCGGCGCCGATGACCACGACGTCGGCGCGATCGGTCACCAGGACGGGAGCAGGAATCCCGCCGGGAACGGGTCATCCGGGTCGAGCAGGTAGTTCGCCGTGCCGGTGATCCAGGCCCGCCCGCTGACCGTCGGGACGACGGCCGGACGCCCGCCCACGCTCGTCTCCTCGACCAGCTCGCCGACGAAACGGGTCCCGATGATCGACTCGTGGACGAACGATTCGCCAATCGCGAGCTCCCGGTGAGCGTGGAGCTGCGCCATGCGCGCCGAGGTCCCCGTGCCGCACGGCGAGCGATCGACCCAGCCCGGGTTGATGACCACGGTGTTGCGGGCCGACGACCCGTCGCGTCCGGGCGCGGTCAGCAGGACGTGGTGGCAGACGTTGATCTCCGCGATCTCAGGGTGCTGCGGACGCGCCTGTTCGTTGATCGCGCCCATGAGCTGCATCCCACGGCGGATGAGCTCGCCGGCGTTCTCGTGCTCGAGCCTCACGCCGAGCGCCTCGGCCTCCAGGATCGCGTAGAAGTTGCCGCCGTACGCCATGTCGAACGTCACGCCGCCGAGCTCCGGGCCGGCGTCGACGGTGCAGTCCGAGCCGAGGAGGAACGAAGCGACGTTGCGGAGCCGGACGGAGGCCGCGCGTCCGTCGCGGACGCTGACCTCGGCCGTCACCAGGCCGGCCGGCGTGTCGAGCCGGATGACCGTGAGCGGCTCGTGGACCTCGACCATCCCGGCTTCCACGAGGACCGTCGCAACGCCCATGGTGCCGTGCCCGCACATCGGCAGGCAGCCGGAGACCTCGATGAACAGCACGCCCCAGTCGGCGTCCTCGCGCGCCGGCGGCTGGAGGATCGCGCCCGACATCGCCACGTGGCCGCGCGGCTCGTACATCAGCAGCGTCCGCAGGCCGTCCATCTCGCGCTCGAGGGTGAGGCGCCGCTCCGCCATCGTCGCGCCGGGGACCACGCCCACGCCGCCGGTGATGACGCGAGTCGGCATCCCCTCGGTGTGCGAATCAATCGCCGCGAAGACGCGCGAGGCGCGCATCAGTCCGAGAAGGTCGTGATGCGTCCGACGGCGTCGCGCACCGACGCCGCTTCAGCGTCGGTGAGGGGTAGCCTCGGCAGGCGGCATGGACCGCCGTACCGGCCGACGAGCTCCTGCGCAAGCTTGATCGCCTGGACGAACTTCGGCCGCGCGTCCCATCGCAGCGCCGGCAGCATTGCCCGATAGAGCGGGATCGCAGCAGCGAAGTCATGCTCCATCGCGAGCTGAAACAGCCGCGTTGTCTCGGAAGGGAACGCGTTGGCAAACCCCGCGACCCAGCCGGTAGCGCCCATGAGGAACGACTCGAGGGCGACATCGTCTGACCCGCATACCACCTGTAGGCTGGAGGCGACTTCGCGGATCTCGGCGACACGGCGGACGTCTCCTGAGAACTCCTTCACTGCGACGACGCCGTCGATCTCGGCGATGCGTCCGACGAGCTCCGGTGTCAGGTCGATGCGGGTGTCGAAGGGGTTGTTGTAGACCATGACCGGGAGACCCGCCGCCGCGACTTCCCGGAAGTGGACGATCGTCTCCTCATCCGATGCACGGTACCCGGTTGGCGGCAGCGCCATGACGCCCGCGGCGCCTGCTTCGGCGGCGTGCTCGGCCCAGCGGCGCGACCCGCGCCCCGACGCTGCCGCGACGCCCGGCACCACCTTCCCGTTCGTGCCGACCACTTCAACGGCGGTCGTAACGATCGCGGCGCGTTCGGCGTCGGTGAGCACCTGGTACTCGCCGAGGGAGCCGTTCGGGACCAAGCCATCCGCGCCGTTGTCGAGAAGCCATCGGCAATGCTGGGCATACGCGTCGAGGTCGACGCCGCCATCAGCGCGGAACGGCGTCGAGGTGGCAATGAAGACTCCGGCAAACGGTTCCACGGCCCTTCCCGTCTCAGCCGACCGCGCCGTTCGGAGCGTGACGACGCCCGGCATCGTACCGCGTGCCGTGTCCACCGATGCGGGCCTCATTCTTGCTTCTGCTGTCCGGTGCCACTGCTGTGGCAACCTTGCAGAAGGGGGCTGATCGCTGGACTCGTGAGACGCTTGATCATCGCGACAACCGCGGCGGCGGCCCTCGTCGTCATGCTGGCGGCTACGAGCCGAGCCACCGACCCCGTGCTGGAAGAACCGCTCGAGACGCTGGTACCGCTGCCGACGCCGACGCCGACGCTCGCCGCTGCCACGCCGACGCCGACGCTCGCCGCTGCGACGCCGACGCCGACGCCGACGCCGACGCTCGGAGCACTCACGACGTCGCCCGAAGCGGGCGTCCCGCAGGTACCCGCGCTCCCGGTCGCTGCGTCGCCCAGCGCACGCGATCAGGCAAGAGACACGCTCAGCGAGCTCGCCCGTCTGAATCCCGTGCTCTTCGCGCTCGCAGAGGTATTCAACGGTGTCGTTGGCGACGAATCGGGAAAGGATGCGCCGGCAAGTACCGACGATGTCGTCTCGACCTCAGGCGGCACTGCGGACTCGCTCGGTGCAGCTGACGCTCTCGACGCAGCTGCGTTGAGCCATGCCGACGCGTCGACGAGCGAGGAGTTTGAGACAGCACAGTCGCTCGCGGAT
>JBHENJ010000044.1:0-59384 GCA_046262115.1 Candidatus Limnocylindria bacterium
ATGCAGCGGAGTGCGAGAAAAGCGAGATAAGCGAAATAAGCCCCATGGTGAACGATGTCCCCGAGTGCGAAATAAGCGAACTAAGTCGCACGCCACACCTCTCGCGGACGCCCGCCAGTCTCGCGGTCGTCGATGCGCTGGACGGTCCCGGCGCTCAGCAGCAGTGCCAGCGCACCCTCGACGCGGCCACGATTGGCGTGGCGCCCGAACAGGTCGACGATTCCGGTCCGGTCCAGCTCGCCTGCCTGCCTGAGCGCGCGCAGGATGGTGTCGGCGGTGGGGTCGCCGGTGGCATCGCCGAAGACCCAGCGCGCCGACTGCTCGGCATACCGCCACACCGCCAGCGCCGCACGCAGGTGCTCGACGCCGATCACCGTCGAGCGGTCGACCATCGCGTACAAAACGCTCAGCCGGAGCACCTGCGCTTCCGCGCGACTGGTCGCCGCGCCGAGCATCCCGGGCCGGCCCGACGAGAGTTCCTCGTATTCGTCCCGCCACAGCGCCGTGGCAGCGTCATCTCGGCGCGGCAGGCGGCCGAACGATGCCCACTCTTGGACGGCGCGTACTTGCCCCGCCAGCTCGCGCACCACGTCTTCGGGCACGCCGTCGCCGTCGGGGAGCACGCGCGCCCGGCGCACCGCGAGCCACAGGAAGCGGTTGGCAAAGCCGGACGCGAGCTCGGTGCGGTCCAGGTAGCGCAGCAGCTCGTCGCGCGTGACGTGCCCGACGATGCAGATGTGCGCGCCGGTGGCGACCGTCGGCGAGTTCTTGACGAGCACGCGCAGGTCGCCGGAGTCCCAGGCGCGGCGCAGGACGGCGGACAGGATGTTGCCGTCACGTTGCGCGACGCGCAGGACGCTCGCGAACTCGCTCTCGATGACCAGCAGCCGCTTGTCGCTGACGCCGGGATCGGCTTCTACCTCCTGGATGCCGGCGGCCTCACCCTTGCCGACGCGCTCGAAGCGCACTACGCGGTCCCGGACGGCGTGGATCAGTCCCTCGCCGCTCGAGAGTCCCTCGGTGACGCGGCCGGCGGCGAATTGCTCGTCCGCCTCGCGCAGCAGGCGGCCGGCGGGTCGAGCGGCCGAGTCCTTGCGTCCCTTGGCGGTCACGCCGACCAGGACGGCATTCAGTCGCGCCGGGTGCACGGCGTCACCGGCCAGCGCATGGACGTGTCCACCAGTCAAGGCGGCCAGGCCGCCCGCGACGTGCATCAACAGCGCGGCCCGGTCGCTCTCGCTGTACGGCTCGACGCGGCGCACAAACTCGCCGACCAGTCCGTGCAGCGCGTCCTCGTGCAGCGGCTCGGGCCACCGCTCGGCTTCCGTAACGTTACGTGACGGTTCGGGGACGTGGGTCGCCGGTCGCTCGTCGGGCGGTGCATCGGTCGCGGCCTCGAGCAGCGTCTCGACGTCGGCGACGTCGTGTGTCGCCAGGAAGTCGGCCGCGTCGCCGTGCTCCGGCGCCTCGGGCCATGCCACCCAGCGAACCGATGCCGCGATATCGGTGAGTGAAGCGGCCAGCTCGCGCATATGGCGTCGACCGGGCTCGTCATTGTCCGGCCACAACACGACGTCGAGGCCGGCCAGGACGGCGAGCGGCTCGCGCGCCGGGACGGTGGCCGCGCCGGTAACGGTGGCGACCGTGGGGATGCCGGCCGCGATCAGGACGGCGGCAGCTTTCTCGCCTTCAGTGACGACGATTGGCCGCGTCACGTCCCACTCGGCCGCCGACTCGCTGCCGAACAGGGGAAGCTCGCTGACAGGCGTCCCGTTCAGCCCGAACTGGCCGTCGGGACGTTTCCACGTGATGCGCTTGCCCGTCGGCGTGTCCTCGCGGACGTGGACTGCCACCACGGCGCCCGCGGCGTCGCGGATCGCGTACTCCGTCACCTTCGGCGTCGACGCGCTGCGAGGCGTGGACGGGAACACCAGGCGCGGCGCCTCGCGGTCCTCGTCGAATAGATCCGACATCGAAAGTCCGAGAGCAGCGACGACGTCGGTCGTGTCGCAGCCGCCGAAGTCGAACACCACAGCGCGGCCGTCTCTGTCCGCGATTGACAGGCTCGGCGTCTTGTCGGCGTGGGCGGGACAGGTGGCCTGCCACCGTGCCCCGACCTGCCGCGCGCCGGGAAGTCGCTCAAGAAGCCGGCAGACGGCCGCGCCGGGCATCGACTAGAACGGGATCTCGTCCGCTAGGACGCTGGTCGACTGCGGCGACTGACGAGCCGCCGGCCGAACGTCGGCAACCTTGTTGAAGCCTCTGTCGTTGACCGTGAGCACGAGCTCGCACTGCCGCCCGATCAGGTCGTCGGGCTGGAGGCGATCGCCGGCCCGGAACTCACGGCCGACGATCGCCTCGGCCCACTGGCGAGCCTTCGCCTGGCGCCCGAACTTCGTCGAGCTGATATCGGTGACGGTCACCGGGCCGTCGCCGGTGACGACATCGAAGAACCACTTGACGGCATCGCTGCCGTCGAACGAGCTGGTCGTCGGCTCTAGGGCCGCGACTACGGCGCTGTACACACCGCCCTCGAGCGCAACCGAGGTCGGTACTTCAAATGACACGGGCATCGGCGTCTTCCTCTTCGTGCGTGGGTGTCGTGAGCACTTCTGCGAGCAGAAGCTCGTTTGCGTCGTCGAGTGATCGCCGAGCGATCTCAATGGCGTCGGCAATGACGCTGAGGTGGTCGACGATTGGCCCGATGAGCCGGGCGGGGAGCGGCGTTCTGTTCATCTTGTTCAGCGGTTCTGCTAGTAAGGAGGGACTGGGCTACGATTCGCCGCGTTCAGCGGCTCGACGGCCGGTGCAGCCATGCGCCGGTCGTCGTCGTGTTCAGCGATCGGCGACGGTCATCACCGCCTTTCCCGTCTCGTGGGCGATCCAATCCAAGAGCGCCCTTCGCGAGACGCGGAGGCTGTGCCCGACCTTCATGACGCCAGGAAGCTCACCGCGTGACGCGAGGCCGTAAGCCTTCGAGCGGCCGATGTTGAGGAAGCTCGCCGCCTCCTCGACCTTCAGAAGCTCCGGTTCCACGGTCACTGGCGCCCTCCGCTGTTCGGTCTTCCGCGGTCCACATGAGTCCGCTATAGTCAGCGTCGCATGCTCGCAGACGTTGGTAAAGGCACTTTGCAGACAGATAACCGTCATATCAGGTCACGTAGGCGGCGAAGGCGACGCGGGTTCGGGGACGACATTCTCGAGGCAGTCGAGCGCCTCGCCTACAGGGCGCGAACCGCTCAGGAAATCCGAGACGCCCTACTCGACATGGGTCGGTGGCCGGAGAGCGATCTGCCGTCGATTCGGACTATCGACCGGATTCTTACCGACGACCTGGGCTTGCGCGGCCGAGGCGATCAACACTGGCAGCTCGGCGCCGCTGACTCCGAAGACGCTCGCCTAGTTCTCGAGACCCTCGCGACGGTGATCAAGGCGACAGAGGGTCGAGTCCGCTCGCTGTCACGCGATGAAGCGGAGTGGGTAGTCCGGGTGCGCCGAGCTAGGCCTGACCTCCACCCGTGGCTCGCCTACAAGTACGCAACGCGTTATCGGGCCCGTGACGACCGGGGCGAGTCCACGGAGGGCCTCGACATTCAGCTGGCGGTGTTCTTCCGCGGCGATCCCGAAGCTGAGCGATTCGCGTTCATTCCCGAAGGCATGCATGTAGTGGTCACGGAGGATGAAGACGATGGCACGTAGGGGAGCCGGTGAAGGCACTATCCGACAGCGGCGGGACGGACGCTGGGAGGGACGGTTGACGGTCGCCTACGACGCAGGCCGCCGAGCCCGGAAGTCATACTTCGGGAAGACGCGCCGAGACGTCCAGCTACGGCTCGCTGAGGCACTTCGCAGCCTCGAGCAGGGCGTTCCACCATCGTCGGAGCGTTTGATAGTCGGACGCTACCTGACCGATTGGCTCGCCGCGGCGAGAAGCTCGCTGCGGCCGTCGACCTACCGCCGGTACGAACAGCTTGTCCGCGTCCAGATCGTGCCCGCACTCGGGCGGATCTCGCTTGTGAAACCCTCCCCCGCCGACATCGAGCGATTTCTCGCCTCAATGCTTGCTGCTGGCGCGTCACCCCAGTCCGCGCACCATGCACGCGCCGTCCTGCGGACAGCACTGGCGCGTGCCGTGCGACACGGCCTGCTCACCCGCAACGTGGCGGCGCTGGCGGCGGCGCCGAAGGTCGAGCGACGTGAAGTGCAGGTGCTCAGCCCCGACGAGGTTCACCGGCTGTTCGAGGTTGCCGCCGACGACCGCCTCGAGGCGCTCTACGTACTCGCCGTCGCAACGGGCGCCCGCCAGGGCGAGCTACTGGCGCTCACCTGGCCGGACATCGACCTCGATGCCGCGACTCTCCGGATTCGAGCCGCCATGCAGCGCGTCAACGGGAAGCTCACGCGAGTCGAGCCGAAGACAGCGCGGTCACGGCGCACCGTAGTCCTCGCGAGAGTCGCGGTGCAGGCACTCCGCGAGCATCGGACGCGGCAGCTACAGGAACGGCTGTGGGCCGGCTCACGGTGGCAGGATCACGGCCTCGTCTTCGCTCGCGCAATCGGGACACCGCTCGACGGAACGGCCGTCACACCGGCCTTCCAGGCGCTCCTGGCCACGGCCGGCCTACCACGGATCACGTTCCATGCGCTGCGACACACCGCAGCGTCGCTCCTGCTCGCGCAGGGCGTCCACCCGCGCGTGGTCATGGAGCAGCTCGGACACTCGACGATCGCACTGACCATGAACACGTATTCGCACGTCATGCCGGCGCTGGAGCGCGACGCCGCTGACCGAATGGACGTGGCACTCGGACGATGAAGGCCAGGATCGACGCCACGGAGGTCGCGGTACCGGAGGCGCTTCGCAACGGTGTGCGACGCCGCCGATTCCCCAAAGAGTGCTACACGCGAGCCTTGGACTATGTCTTCGACAATCCGGCCGCGACGTTAGTGCATGGCACGTATGCGCCTCTGGAAGAGCGACCCGATATTCGAACCGGTCATGCGTGGGCCGAGCTAGATGACGGTGACCGAAGAGTCGCCTTCGACCCCAATGAGCAGCGGTTCTACGACCGCGAGAGCTATTACGCCGCCCTGAGACTGAAAGCTGATCGGCGCTACTCGGCCCCGGATGCAGCGAAGCTCGCCGTCGCGACACGCCACTGCGGTCCCTGGGAGTCCTGGGAAGTCCCTGAGGCCGGTGGGGGTCAACGTGGGGGTCAAAACGTCGGCTAGCGCCTGACGGCCGGCCGGTGCGCCGGGGGTGATTCGTGCTCAAATCCTGGCGGAGAGGGTGGGATTCGAACCCACGGAGCCTTTCGGCTCAGCGGTTTTCAAGACCGCCACCTTAAGCCACTCGGACACCTCTCCGCGCTCGCGGCGGAGGGATTATGGCGCGTCCGGCGGCGGGGACGTATCGGCCTCAGCCGATGCGATCCACCCCTCCGAAGTACGGCCGCAGGCCATCGGGGAGTCGCACCGAGCCGTCGTCCTGAAGGTGCGTCTCGAGCAGTGCGGCCACCGTGCGCGACATGCCGAGCCCGCTGCCATTGAGGGTATGCACGAGCTCGGGCCTTGCACCGGGCTCGGGTCGGTAGCGGATGTTCATCCGGCGCGCCTGGAAGTCGGTGTAGTTCGACGTGGAACTCACCTCGAGCCAGGCGCCAACACCCGGCGCCCATGCCTCGAGGTCGTAGCCGCGCGCCTGCGCGAAGCCCAGGTCGGCGGTGCACCGCTCCACGACGCGGTAGGTAAGCTCGAGCGCGTCCAGGACGGCCTCCGCATGCGCGGTGAGCTCGTCCAGCGTCGCCGCGCTGTCCTCCGGGCGCACGAAGTGGACCATCTCGACCTTGTCGAACTGGTGCACGCGCAACAGCCCTCGGGTGTCCTTGCCGGCCGCTCCCGCCTCGCGGCGGAAGCACGGCGAGTAGGCGACGAGCCGGATCGGCAGCGCGTCGGCGGCGAGGATCTCGTCGCGATACACGTTCGTCACCGGCACCTCGGCGGTCGGGATCAGGTACAGGTCGACCCGCTCGACGACGTACATCTGCCCTTCCTTGTCGGGCAGCTGCCCGGTGCCGCGAGCGGAGGCGGCATTGACGAGGATCGGGGGCCACACCTCGCGGTAGCCGTGACGTGTCGCCTGCAGGTCGACCATCAGCGACACGAGCGCGCGCTGCAGGCGAGCGCCGGCGCCGGTGTACAGGATGAAGCCGGAGCCGCTGATCTTCGCGGCCCTCTCGAGGTCGAAGAGCCCGAGCCGCTCCCCGATCTCCCAGTGCGGCGGGCGCGATCGCGCTGGCTCACCACGCCGGCGGACCTCGAGGTTGTCGGCCGATCCGCTTCCGTCGGGGGATCTCTCGTCGGGCAGATTGGGGATGGAGAGCAGCTCGCGCTCGACCATCGCATCGATCTCGCGGATCTCGGCGTCAAGCACGCCGATCCGCTCCGCCAGCCGTGCCAGCTGCGCCTTCAGCGCGGCGGCCTCGTCGGCGCGGCTGTCTCGCAGGAGGTCGCCGACCCGCCTGCTGCCGACGTTGCGCTCGTGCTTGAGGCCGTCGGCCTCGGCGAGGAGGACGCGCCGCCGCGAGTCGGCCGCGATCAGCCGGTCGACTGCGTCGGGCCGCTCGCCCTTGCGGGCGATCGCTCGCCGAACGCGCTCCGGGTCATCGCGGATCACCTGCAGCGCGATCACGTGGCGACCCCCGCGGCCGATCCGGCCGCCGATCGCAGGCGTTCGACGACGAACCGCTGCGTCAACGATCCGAGCAACGACCCCGCACGGGGGCCGCCGGTCTTGCCGAGGAATGCCGCGTACACGGCTGCGAAGGCGCGCACCGCCGGCACGCCGGCCGCGGCAGCCGATTCGAAGATCGCCGCCTGGAGCGCGTCCGGCTCCCAATCGCGTGCCACCTCCAGGCGGTCGGCCAGCCGGGCGAGGACGCCCGCCTGGTCGGGATCGAGGAACTGCACCGCGTCGGGGAGCGACTCCGACACCGCGAAGCGATAGCGGTCCGGCGCCCACTCCCGCAGCCACCGCTCCGCCACGGCGGTGCGGCGTTGGAGCTCGGCGTTCGCGTCGCCATCCAGCGGCGCGCCGCGGTGGCGGCCGATCGCCGCGGCCACGTCCGCGCCGGGCATCTGGACGTAGGTCGCGACCTGCGCGAACGGCGGCAGGAAATACGCGGGCACGGGCTGCGCGGGCAACTGCGACATCTCGACGATGCGTCGGGCCTGCGCGGGGTCGCCCGCCTCGTGGCCGCGGACCGCATCAGCGCCCGCTGCGACCGCAACGAAGGCGTCGTATTCGTCGAAGAGCCGCGGGACGGTCTCGCCGCTCGGATCGAACTCGATCGTCTGCTGCGGACGATGGCGCAGCATCAGGAAGCGGACGATCTCGGGCGGCAGCGCCGCGACCATCGCCTCCGCCGTCGTGCCCGTGCCGGCCGAGCTCTTCATCTTGCGGCCGCCGACGTTGAAGAACTCGTACGGCACGTTCAGTGGCGGCTCGAGGCCGAAGACCTGGCGTGCGATCGCATCGGACCGCTCGCGCGATCCACCCGCCGTCGAGAGGTCCTTCCCGCACCCCTCGATCTTCACGGCGAACTGGCGCCACTTGGCGACCCAGTCGACGTTCCAGGGCAGCTTCGCACGTCCACCGAAGGGCGTCACGCGGCCGGCATGCCCGCACCCCCGTGCCCAGCTGACGAGGTCCGGGAGGCATCGGTAGCTGACCTGCTCTCCGTCCCAGCCGTCGACGTAGGTGGTGCCGATGCGGCCGCACGACTCGCAGACGACCGAGAGCGGGTGCCAGTCGTCGGGCTTCACCGAGTGGGAGACCTCGCGGTACACGCGCCGGATGTCGGCCGCCCGGTCGAGCGCGATGCGGATCGAGTCGTCGACCGCCCCGGACGCGTAGAGCTCGCTGGCCCAGTAGAAGTCCGGGTGGATGCCCAGCCGCTCGAACGTGGCGAGGAACGTCTGCCCGAAGTGCCGCGCCCACGACGCGTGCGGCGAGCCGGCGGGCGCGGGGACGTCCTTGAGCGGCCGTCCCATGTGCTCGGTCAGACCCTCGCGACTGGCCAGCGTGGCCGCATCCATCGGGTCCATGTCGTCCACGCCGTACACGAAGCGCACCTCACGGCCGGCGTCGACCAAGGCGCGGACGATGGAGTCGTGGATGACGACGCCGCGAAGGGAACCGACGTGGATCGTCCCCGATGGCGTCTTGGAGTCGCCGACGACCTCCGGCCCGACGACCTGCGCCGCGATCTCATCTGCCCAGAACATCGGGCTCGCCTCGCGGATCACTTCTTCCGGCGGGCGACGCCGGCGTCGCCCGCCGTGGCGGCGGGCATCGAGCAGCCTACTTGACGGAGAGCACCTTATAGACGACGGGGCCGGCCGGCGCGCGCACCGTCACCGAGTCGCCCTTGCGGCTGCCCATCAGGGCCGAGCCGACCGGGGACTCGTTGCTGATCCTACCTTCGCGCGGAGACGCCTCGGCCGAGCCGACGATGGTGAACTCGTCCTCGTCCTTGCCGTCCTCCGACCGGATGCGGACACGCGAGCCGATGTTGACGCGGTCGGAGCCGTTGCGGTGCTCGATCAGCTCCGCGTTCTTAATCTGCGTCTCGAGCGTGAGGATGCGGCCTTCCAGGAAGGACTGCTCCTGCTTCGCGTCCTCGTACTCGGCGTTCTCCGTAATGTCGCCGTCCTGTTTCGCATCGTGGATGCGAGCAGCCACACGCGGTCGTTCGGTGTGGACGAGGAAGTCGAGCTCCGCCTTGAGCTTCTCGAGGCCCTCGGCGGTGAGATAGACAGGCTTGGTGTTCATGTATCAGCGGGTCCCAAACGTAAAGAAAAACGCTCCAGGCGCCACGCGTCGGTGGCTTCCTGAAGCTGGACCCCCGTGACGGCTTTCCGTTGAAGGGGACCGGGCCGATCGTCGTCGGCCGGCGCGCCGCGGATTGTAGGCCGAGGCCGCCGCCCGTGTCAAAAGTGGAGCGTCAACGACCGGCGACGACGAGCACCACGACCAGCGCCGCGAGCGCGAAGCGGTAGACGGCGAACGGCGCGACCGAGCGTCGCCGCAGCCAGCTGAGCAGGAATGCGATGGCCAGCATGCCGGCAAGCGCGGCCGCCACGAACCCGGCTCCCGCCGCCAGCCACTCCGCGCCGCTCAGGTCGCCGGCCACCAGCCTTCGCGACCCGTAGAGCCCGGCGCCGAGCGAGATCGGCGTGGCCAGCAGGAAGCTGAATCGGGCGGCGGCCTCGCGCCGCAGTCCGAGCGCCAGGCCGGCCGAGATCGTGCTGCCCGAGCGGCTGATTCCGGGGAGCAACGCGAGGCCCTGCGCCAGCCCGACGAGGATCGCCTCGGGCCACCGCAACGAGCCGAGATCACGGCGACGCGTCCCCCAGCGATCGGCTGCCACGAGCACCAGCGCGCCGACGACGAGGAACCCGGCGATCGCCAGCCGCGTCGCCGTGCCGGCCCCGTGGAAGAGCTCCTCGATCGGTCCCTGGAGAGCGAAGCCGCTGGCTGCCGCCGGCAGCGTCGCGATCGCGAGCAGCCACGCGAGACGGCGCTGCGGGTCGTCGCCGATGCGACGCTCCACCAGGCTGGCGACGAACGCTCTCGCGAGCCGCACCCAGTCGCGCGCGAAATACGCGAGCAGGGCCAGTGCGGTCCCGAGGTGGAGGAAGACGTCGAACGCGAGCGTGCCGATCAGCCGGTTCGGCTGCCACGCGAGGATCCACGGAACGAGCTCCAGATGCGCCGACGAGCTGACCGGGATGAACTCCGTGAGGCCCTGCAGCAGCCCGATCAGGAGGGCCTGGAGCGCCACCTCCATGCGTGGCGATCAGATGAAGAGCGGCGCCAGGACCAGGGTGATCGTCGCGAGCAGCTTGACGAGGACGTGCAGGGACGGGCCCGCGGTGTCCTTGAACGGATCGCCGATGGTGTCGCCGGTGACTGCCGCCGCGTGCGTCGGCGTCCCCTTGGCGATCGTGACTCCCTCGGCGTCGCTCAGGTGTCCTGCCTCGATGTACTTCTTCGCGTTGTCCCACGCGCCGCCGGCGTTGTTCAGGACGGTCGCGAGCAGGACTCCCGAGATCGTTCCGACCATCAGCATGCCGGCCGTGGCCTCGGCGCGGAGCAGCAGACCCACCGAGATCGGGACGCCCACCGCGACCAGGCCCGGCAGGATCATCTCTCGCAGGGCGGCGCGCGTGGTGAGGTCGACGACGCGGGCGTAGTTCGGCCGGGTCGTCCCGGCCATGATCCCGGGGTCCTCCCTGAACTGGCGCCGCACCTCGACGATGATCGCCTGAGCGGCGCGGCCCACGGCGCGGATGGCCAGCGAGCTGAAGAAGAAGGCGAGCATCGCGCCGATGAGGGCGGCGACGAAGACGCGGACGTCGGACAGGTCGATCGCCTCGAGAGTGGGCAGGGCCTGGCGCGTCTGGATCAGGCGCACCTTGTCGGTGTAGGCGCTGAACAGGAGGAACGCCGCCAGCGAGGCCGATGCGATCGCATAGCCCTTGGTGAGCGCCTTGGTCGTGTTCCCGACGGCGTCGAGCCGGTCGGTGATCTCCCGCGCCTTCGGCTCGGCATGGCTCATCTCGGCGATGCCGCCGGCGTTGTCGGTGATCGGCCCGAAGGTGTCCATGGCGAGGATGTACGCCGTGGTCATGAGCATGCCCATCGTCGCGACCGCCGTGCCGAAGATGCCCCCGACGCTGGTGCCCTCGGCGTTCTCGATTCCCGCCAGCTGACCGAGGGTGTGGCTCGCCAGCAGCGCCACGCCGATCACCACCGCGGTGACAGCGGTCGTCTCGAACCCCACGGCGGTGCCGGCGATCGCATTCGTCGCCGGGCCGGTCTTGCTCGCCTCCGCGATCTCCCTCACCGGACGCCACGCGCCCGACGTGTAGTACTGCGTGATGAATACGAAGGCGACGCTGGTGAGGAGGCCGACCACGCCGCAGCCGAAGAAATAGACCCACACCGGGATGCCGGCGGCGCCGGGCTCGCTGGAGGGAACCTGCATCATCTGCGAGGTCACGAACGCGAGCGCGACGACGCACAGCGCGGTGGTGACCCAGTAGCCGTTGTTGAGCGCCGTCATCGGGTCGCCGCCTTCGCGGCCGCGCACGGCGAAGAGCCCGACGATCGTGGCGAAGAGCCCGAAGGCGCGCACGACCAGCGGAAAGAAGATCCACGCCTCGGGGTTCGGCCAGCCCTGTGCGACCGCCACCGTGTAGACCGCCACGCCCAGGATCATGGCGCCGATGTTCTCCGCCGCGGTCGACTCGAACAGGTCGGCGCCGCGGCCGGCGCAGTCGCCGACGTTGTCGCCGACGAGGTCGGCAATGACCCCCGCGTTGCGCGGGTCGTCCTCCGGGATGCCTGCCTCGACCTTGCCGACGAGGTCCGAGCCGACGTCCGCGGCCTTGGTGTAGATCCCACCACCGAGCTGGGCGAAGAGCGCCACGAAGCTCGCCCCGAAGCCGAACCCGACGATCAGGAACGGCGCCTGGCCCACCGTCTCGGGGCTCAGCCCGCCGTACATGCTGAAGATGCCCCACACCCCGAGCAGGGAGAGCGCGACGACCAGGAACCCGGAGACCGCGCCGCCCCGCATGGCTACGGTGATCGCTTCGCTCAGGCTGCGCCTGGCCGCGGACGCGGTGCGAATGTTCGCCTTGACGGCGACGTACATGCCGATGATGCCCGACAGCGCGGACGCGGCGGCTCCGACCAGGAAGGCCATGCCCGTGCGAAAGCCGAGCTCGGGCCCGTAGATGTCGGTATCGGCGATCTGCTGCGTCTCGAATACGCCGATGAGCGCGCCAATCGCCACGGCGCCCACCAGGGCGAGCAGGCCGATCGTGACGTACTGACGCCGGATGAAGGCGACGGCACCCTCGTAGATGGTGTCCGCGATGGCTTCCATGGCGAGCGTGCCGGTGTCCCGCCGGAGGACGTCGTACGCGAGGTACAGTGCGAAGGCGACCGCCACGATCCCCGCGAGGGGGATGATGAGGTTGATCGTCATCGGGCCTCCGAGCGCGTGCGGGCGCAGCCGGCCGCCGAGGGCCGCTGAACACGGGAACGCCGGACGGCGCGCAAGCTCGCCCGGCGAGGCGCGCGGATTCTAGCTCCCGGCGATTGGCGGGTCAAACCTTGCGGCTCAGGGCACCCAGTCGGGCGTGTCGCCGTCGGGCGACAGCCCGTCCGGCAGCCCGGCCTCGGTCGGTAGCGTCCAGATCCCGTCGGCGTGGACATCGCCGCTGGACGTGGTGCCGACGCGCGCCGCAACCAGCGTGGTCGGATTCGGCCCGAACGAGACCGACGTGGCGAGGAACGTATCCGGGTCGGCGAGGCGGCGGACGCCCGGCGACGCAGACCATGCTGTCCACACCGAGCCAGCGAGCCGATCCACGCGGGCGTCGCCGCGCAGGAATGCCAGGCGTCCGGACGACGCGACGATCGGGGCGAACGCCCCGCCCCGCAGCCCGGTCTCTCGCGCGCGCTCGTCGCGGAACGCGACGCGCACCAGTCGCAGATCCCCAACGGAGACGTCGGGCGGCAACTCGTCCTGCGGTCCTGTCCCCGCGATCGCCTCGTTGTCCGAGGCCCGACCTGCCCGGTGCGGCGGCGCGCCCGCGAACACCGCCTCCGACGAGTCGGGTCGCCAGGACGGGGCCCCGACGACGACGAACGGCACGCGGGTGACGCTGCCGGTATCGATCTCGAGCACCACGGCCGCGGCGCGTGCCTCGACGTACGCCAACAATGCCCCGTCCGGGGAGTACCGCGGCGCACGCAGCACGGGATCCGCGGCGAGCGGAGCCTGCGACGCCGCCGCCGTCGCCTGGGCGCCAGGCGACGCTGTGCCCGGAGGCGGCGACTGAGACGCGATCTCGACCGGACGACTCGTCCCGCCGCCGGGCTCCCGGGTCCACAGACCGAGACCGGCGCCCGTCTGTGCGTCGGCGCGGCCGAAGACGAGCTCCTCGCCGTCGGGGCGATAGGCCGGGTCGAACTCGAGGACGCCGTCATCGGTCAGCATGCGGCGCGCACCGCCATCGGCCGCGTACTCTACTAGTCGCTCGCCGTCGCCAACCACGAATCGCCGAGCGTCAGGCGAGACGTCGTAGGCCACGACCGACGAGAGCTCGGCGGACAGCTGCCGCTGATTGCTGCCGTCCGGATTCATCGCCCACAGATTCCGGATCCCGCCCCGCTCGGTAAGGAAGACGATCTGGTTCTCGAGCGACGGGAACGGCGCGCCGGTGGTGAACGACCAGCTCAGCGGCTGGTCGAGCTGGCGCCCATCGGCCGCGCGGATGCCGGAGGCCACCTCGACAGTGAAGGTGGTGTTCGCGGGTAGCGGCGACGACGGCAAAAACCGCAGCACGCTGGCCCGCGACGGCTCTGCCCGTTGACCGGCGAGGGGCTGTTGGATCAGCGCGAGGGAGCCGGGCACGTCCGGCTCGATGGTGAACGCGTCGTCGACCGTCTCGGGATCGAGCGCCTGGTCGAAGCCGACCGCGATGGCGGTCCACGGCGACGCCCCGGCGAGGCGATCGGAGGGCACCAGCCAGGCGCGTTCGAGGACGTCTGCCGCACTCAAGAAGTGGAGGACGAACGGCCGCAGCATCCGGTTCCCGGCCAGGTCTGTGGCGCGGCGATCGACGATCAGCTCGTAGTCGGTGCCCGCGTCGAGCGGCTCGGACGGGACCACGGTGACGGTCTCACCGCTCCATCGGAGGTAGTAGTCGAAATGCGGTGCGACGCGGAGAGCGCGCTCGACGGAGGCAGTGTCCATCAGCGTCGAGAAGGTGAGCGTCACGGGGCTGCTGGCCGCCACCTCGCCGCCGGGGAGCGGGTCGCTGGCTGTGACTGCAGGACGGGCGACGGTTCGGAACGCGAACGGCGCCGCCGACGCCTCCGACTCGTTGCCCGCCGCGTCGCGGACGCCAGCCGCCACCGTAACGGTGAACGCGCCGTCGATCGGCAGACCGCCGGATGGGCTGAACGACATCGTCGTGCCCGCCCAACTGAACGTGCCGTCCAGCTCCGGCGCGACCCGGAACGCGCGTTCGGCGCTGGCCTTGTCGACGGTTTCGGAGAACGTGACCTCGATCGACGAATTCGTAAGCGCGACCTCGTCCGAGGCCGCGAGGTGGTGCGTCAGCGCGTACGAGGCGACCCGCGGCGGCTGGGCATCGACGTTCGTGGCATTGAAGAGGACCACTCCCAGGACCGCAAGCCCCGCGATCAGGACTGCGGCGTTGCGCGCCGCCGCGCGGGTCACGCGTCAGTGCATGCGAAGGCGGGCGGGAAGGATCTGCAGCTCGTCGCGGTACTTCGCGACGGTTCGCCGCGCGAGCACGACGCCGTCGGCGCGCAGGAGGTCGGCGATCTCCTGGTCGGAATACGGACGTCGCGGGTCCTCGCCGTCGACGAGTCGCCGTATCTGGTCCTTGACGCCCAGGGATGCCGTGAAGAAGTGACTGAACGGGACGATCTCGCCGGATGGGATCATCACGAACTTGTCGGCCGTGGCGCGGCTCACCGTCGACTCGTGCATGCCGATCACCTCGCCGACCTCCGCGCGCGTCAGGGGGACGAGGTGCTGGACGCCCTCGAGGAGGTAGTCGCGCTGACGCTCGCAGAGGCACTCGGCGATCCGCTGCATGGTCGCTCGACGCCGGTTGATGTTGTCGATGAAGAACTTCGCCCGCCCGACGTACTCACGGATGTGCCGCTTGTCACCGTCCGTCGTGTCGGCGCTACGGAGCGTCGCCGAGACGCTCGAGTAGATCGGCGCCACGCGCAGCGAGAACTTCCGCGACTCCACGACCTCGACCACGAGATCGTCGTCGACGATACGGATCAGGACGTCTGGCCGCAGGATCGCGCCGCGGCCGCCGTCGCCGACCGCCTCGGTGAATGCCGAGGCTGGATAGGGGTTCAGGTTGGACTTGATGAACTCCCAGCAGGCGACGACGTCATCCGCGGTCGCTCGGACGGCGGCCGCGATCTCGCGGAACTTCCGCTCGCCGAGGCGGGGCAGGTGGTCGCGAACGACCACCTCCGCGATCGCCGGCACCTGCGCGCCGTTCTCCCGCAGGTGTGCGATCTGGAGGAGCAGGCACTCGACCATGTTCGCTGCGCCGATGCCGATCGGTTCCAGCGTCCGCAGCGCACGGACGGCCTCCGCCGCCTCCGCCTCGCTCGACCCGGTCGCGGTCGCGATCTCGCGCTCGGTGACGGTCAGGAAGCCGCTCTCGTCGAGCGCGCCGATCGCGTAGTCGGCTACCGGTTGCAGGCGTGGCGGGAGGAGCGTGCGAAGGTTCCAGGACAGGTGCTCTTCGAGCGTGAACTCCGCTTCCGCACGGGCGATCGGGTCAAAGTCGTCGTCGTCGTCGCGAAGCCGCTGCGGGCCGTCATACGGGAGCTCGTCGACGTCGGACTCGGCCTGACTATCGCCCGTGGCCTTGCGCGGGAAGCAATCGGTGCAGTAATTGCCAGTGACCGGGTTGCCGCAGATCGGGCAGGATGGCAGCTCGACCAGGTCGAGCGCCGGGTTCTCGTCGAGCTCCTGGGCGATCGCCTCGTGGAGCTCGACCGAGCTCATCTGCAGGATGTAGTTCGCCGCGATCTGCTTCGGCGTGACCCTGACCTGCAGCTGCGGCTGCAGCTGCTGTTTGAGATCGATCGTCATCGCCTCTCACCGACTGCTCGTGGCGGCCCCGGGGGGCGGATTATAGGCGGCGTTCCGTCCAGCACGACCAGACGCTTGCCGGCACGGCGAGCAGGCCGCCGCGTCCGCCGCGGCCGTGGGGGCAGTCAAATGCCATGCGCTATGCTACGGCGCCCCCGAACGCCCCTCGTTTGACGGACGCGGATGACGTATGCCCCTTTAGACACCGATCCCCGGACCGGGTTGTCCGCCGCCGAGGGCGAGGACGCCGTTCCGCGACGCCGGGGCGTCGGCTGCGCCTTCGAGATCGTCGAGACGCTGGTCCTGACCATCGTCATCTACCTCGTCATCCACAACTTCGTCGCGCAGCCCTTCAAGGTCGAGCAGAGCAGCATGATCCCGACGCTGCTGCCCGAGGAGTACGTCCTGATCGACAAGCTGACCCCCCGGTTCAGCGACTACCAGCGGGGGGACATCGTGGTCTTCACCCCGCCGGAGGGGTTCGAGCAAGGGGGCGTGCCGTTCATCAAGCGCGTCATCGGCGTCCCCGGTGACACCGTCGGCCTCGAGAACGGCCGCGTCTTCGTGGCGCCGTCGGGCGGCGAGCCGCACCAGCTGACGGAGACGTACATCAACACCGTCGACGGAGAGTTCGTCGCGACCCGCCCGCGCGACGCCCAGGGGACGACCGAGTGGCACGTGCCGCCAGGGACCTATTTCGTGATGGGGGACAACCGCGACGCCAGCCAGGACTCGCGCACCTTCGGGCCGATCGGCCGCGACCTCATCGTCGGGCGCGGCTGGGTCCGCTATTTCCCTCTCGACCGGATCGGGATCCTCGAGCGACCGGGCTATCCCGAGCTTGATGGCGACTCGGCGGCGTCCGCGCGGCGCGACCCAGTCCCCGTGGAGCTACCGCTCGACCTGTCGTTCGCGCGCCCATAATCGATCAGCGGGACGCCGCCGAACCACAGGTCGAGCTCCGCGGTCGCCGTCTCAGGGCCGTCCGAGGCATGGACGAGGTTGCGGAGCGTCGTTAGGCCGAGGTCGCCGCGCACCGTTCCGGGGTCCGCGGTCGCGGGGCGCGTCGACCCGATGAGTGAACGGACCACCGCAATGGCGTCGGGCCCCTCGAGCGCCAGCGACGCGACCGGTCCGGACGTGATGAAGTCCACCAGCTCGCCGTAGAACGGCTTGTCCGCGTGGACGGCGTAGTGACGCTCAGCAAGCTCCACGGCGACATCCACCAGGCGCATGCCGACCAGCTTGAGGCCCTTGCGCTCGAAGCGGCCGATGATCTCCCCCACCAGACCACGCTCGACGCCGTCTGGCTTGACGAGCACGAGTGTCCGCTCGAGCGACGCTTCCATCTGTCGCTCAGCGGGCGACACGATCGCCGGGCGCGGCGGCACGGCCGTACACCTCCGCCGCCTCGTCCGGGCGGCCGGCCGCAGCGAGGAGGTCTCCGTACAGCATAAGCGTCCGCGCGTCGCGCGCAGCCTCCGGGAGCGACTCGAGCAGCGCGATCCCCTCGTCGGCGATCCGGCCGTCCAGGCGGAGCGCGAGGCTAAGCTCGTGCTCCCCCCTCGCGACGTCACGCGCGGCGAATGCCGCCCGGGCCGCACCGATCCGCGCGCGCGCAGCGGCCGGCCGCTCCGGGTCGGGTCCGCGCGCGACCGCGACCTCGATCGCGGCGGTGGTCTGGGCTCCCGGCTCGCTCGCTCCCTCGAACGGGTTCGGCCAATCGAGGGTGGTCGGGACGCCGGCGCGGACCAGCCACGCCGCCTCGGGCCCGACCGAGCTGATGACCCGGTCCCTGAGCGCGCGCGCCCTGGCGAGGTCGCCCGCGGCTGCCGCCGCGTCGGCGTCGACCATCAATGCAACCGTCTCGCGCCGCAGGTCACTGCTCGGGCGCACCGCGGCGAGCACCGCGCCCGCCTCGAGGGGCCGCTGCTGGCGCCAGAGCGCCTCCGCCAGGACGGCGTACACCGGCTCGAGCGCCGTTTCGTCGGCGGAGCCGCTCGCGTCGCGGCGCGAGAGCAGTTCGCGGAGCGTCGTCTCCGCCAGGAGCGGCAGTCCGCCCTCGAGCTGCGAGCGCGCGAGGGCCACCTCGTCGGGGAGCAGGTCGATCTCCGCAGTGGCCTCGGCCGGCGCCTCCCGATTCATGCCGCGAGCAACCGCTCGAAGCGCGATCCGCCGCGGAAGGGCCCGAGTAGCGCGAGCCGAGCTCGCGACGGGACGAGGTAGGCGCGCGCGACGCGGAGCACGTCGTCGGCGGTCACGCCACGGAAGCCCTCGATCACCTCGTCCACGGTGAGCACGCGTGGGTACAGCTGCTCTGCATGGCCGAGCCAGCTAGCAACAGCGCCGGTGTCCTCCATGCGGAGCTCGAGGCGTCCGATGGTATAGGCGCGCGCCTTCTCGAGCTCCGGCTCGGGGACCGGTTGCTGCACCAGGCGCTCGAGCTCGTCGATGATCGCGCGGATCACCTCCTCCGCCCTCGGCGGATCGAATCCCGCGTAGACGCCGAACGTGCCCGCGTCCGACAGCATCGACGAGAAGGTCGACACCTCGTAGACGAGCGACCGTCGCTCCCGAAGCTCGACGAAGAGGCGCGAGCTCATCCCGTCGCCGAGCACGGCGGACGCGAGCTCGAGCGCCCATCGGTCGGGGTGCGTGCGCGGGATGCCGCGCATGCCGAGGCACAGGTTTCCCTGCCCGAGCTCGCGAAACGAGACGCGCACACGAGCGGCGGTGTCGTCCGGCGGCGGCCGCATCACTGAGAGGGACCGCGGCGCGGGCTCGCGGTCGTCGGTCCACCACGCCTCGCCCGCCTCGACCAGAGCGGCGTGGTCCACAGCGCCTGCGGCCGCAAGGACGACGTGCTCCGGCCGGTACCAGCGAGACCAGTGCTCGCGGAGCGTCCGGAGCGCGATGCGTCTGACCGACGTCGGGCTCCCGGCGATCTCACGTCCCAGCGGGTGGCGTCCGAACAGCAGCGCGTCGAAGAGGCTGAAGATCCGGTCGCTCGGCGAGTCCTCGTACATGCGGATCTCGTCGACGATGACCGGGCGCTCACCGGCGACATCCTCGGCTCGGAGCAGCGGGCGGAACGCCATCTCGCCAAGGACCTCGAGCGCGGTCGCGGCGTGGTCGCGCGGAACCTTGGCCGTGAGCACGGTGAGCTCTCGATCGGTCGACGCGTTCACCACGCCGCCGACGGCCTCGATCGCCTGCGAGATCTCGCCGGGCCCCGGGTACTTGCGCGTGCCCTTGAAGACGAGGTGCTCGATGAGGTGGCTGACCCCCGCGTCAGCGTCGTCCTCGTGCCGCGACCCAACGCCGACCACGAGCATGGCCGCGACCGATCGGGCGCGATCCACCTCCTGGGAGAGCACCCGCAATCCGCTTCGCGTGACGCTCCTCTGGTACAGATCGCGATCGTCCGCCGCGGCGAGAACCTCGCGCGCCGGGCGGGCGGCCGCCCCTATGGCTCCTCCTCCTCGTCGGGGAGTGCCATGAGCTCCATCTGGACGAAGCCTGAATCCGAGGCCCGGCGATCGGCCGGTGCCGTCCCGTCGAGCTGCCCGTCAAGCTGCGGTGCGCTCGTGGCGTATTCGATCACGACGCGCTCGGTCCCGAGGACAAGCGTGTACGTCAGCAACTGGTCGTGCTTGGTGTCGAACTCGAGGTAGTCGAACGAGTCGAGATTCAGGCAGATGGCGAGCGGCGTGAAGTAGGAGGCGACGTCGGGGCGGTCGACGACCAGCCGCTCGACCCATCCGGCGCCTGACGTGAGTACCTGCAAGCCGCGGTAATAGGTGTACGAAACGGTCTGCTTGAGGAGCGGCCGCAGGATGCTGTAGATGTCCGACTTGCTGCTGACGATGCCGCTGTTGATGAACAGTTTTGCGCGCGGCTCGGACACCCGGCGAGTCTAGCATCGGGCCGCGGCGGTGGGTCCCGCGCCGGGACCGCGCTGTACGATACCGAGCGTGATCGTGCTCGCGGTGGACATCGGGAACACCAACGTCAAGCTCGGGCTCTTCGACGCCGATCGGCTCCTCAAGTCGTGGCGCGTCGAGACACGTGCGCAGCAGACCGACGACGACGTCGCGGTGCTCGTGTCGAACCTGCTTGCGCTCGACGGTCGAGACCCCGCCGACATCGGCGCAGCGGCGATCGTGTCGGTCGTGCCGCCGCTGACAGGGAGCTTCGAGGCCTTCGCCCGGCGACGCCTCGGCGTCATGCCACTGATGGCCGATGCGACCACGCTCGCGCCCCTCATGCAGATGGCACTCGATCGTCCGGGCGACGTCGGCCCGGACCGGCTAGTCAACGCGTTCGCGGCGCACGCCATCCACGGCGGGCCGGCGATCGTGCTCGACGCGGGGACCGCGACCACCTTCGACGCCCTCGCCGCCGACGGGACCTTCCTCGGCGGCGCGATCGCACCGGGTCCTCGCGCCGCACTCGACGCGCTCGCCGCGTCGACCGCGCGCCTCCCGCGCGTCGAGCTGCGGCGGCCACCGCACGCGATCGGCCGGAGCACCGCCGCCGCCATGCAGAGCGGCGCGGTCAACGGCTACATCGGTCTCGTGAGCGGCCTCCTGACGGCGATCCGCGCCGAGCTGCTCGAGCAGTCGCCTGCGAGCTCGCGCGTGACCGTCGTGGCCACCGGGGGGCACGCCCGCGACACTTGGCTCGCCGACATCCCGGGTATCGACACCGTCGAGCCGGACCTGACGCTCATCGGCCTGAACATGGCGTTTGCAACGCTCGGGCGACGGACCGCAGAGCCGGCGCGATGACCGAGTCCTCGCCCGGGACGCTGGCCGGCCGGCGCATCGTCGTCGGCGTCTCCGGGAGCATCGCGGCCTACAAGGCGGTCGTCCTCGTCCGGCGCCTGACCGACGCGGGAGCCGCCGTCGACGTTGCGATGACCCACTCCGCCACCGCGTTCGTCGGCCCGCTGACCTTCGAGTCGCTGACCCGTCGCCGCGTCGCGACCGACGCGCTCGAGCTCGACGGATCCAGCCGGATCTCGCACGTCGAGCTCGCGGAGGCGGCCGATGCGGTCGTCCTCGCGCCGGCGACCGCCCACCTCATCGCGCAGCTCGCCGCGGGGCTCGTGCCGGACGCCGTGACGGCGATCGTCGCCGCAAGCCGAGCGCCGGTGCTCGTCGCTCCCGCCATGGACGCGGGCATGTGGAGCCATCCAGCCAACCAGCGCAACGTCGAGGCCCTGCGCTCGTACGGATATCGCATCGTCGAGCCGGGCACGGGTCCGCTCGCTAGCGGGCTCCATGGCGAGGGTCGCCTGGCGGAGCCGGAGGAGATCGTCCGCGCCGTCGAGCTGCTCCTCGCGCGCCGCGGCGACCTGGACGGCCTGCGCGTCCTCGTCAGCGCCGGCGGGACGCAGGAGCCGATCGATCCGGTCCGCTACGTCGGAAACCGGAGCAGCGGCAAGATGGGCATCGCCATGGCGGAAGCGGCGCGCGACCGCGGGGCGACGGTCACGCTCGTGTGCGGCGCCATCACGGTCGATCCACCCAGCGACGTCGCCCTGCGCGTGACGCCCACCGCGGGCGCGATGCGCGAGGCCATCCTGTCGCTCGCTCCACGGCACGACGTCGTCGTCATGGCCGCCGCTGTCGCGGATTATGCCCCGGCCGAGCAGCGGACGGACAAGATCAAGCGCGACGGCGCGAGCCTGCGGCTCGACCTCGCTCCGAACCCCGACATCGTCGCGGACGTCGGCCATATGCCGGCGGGCGAACGGCCGTTCGTCGTCGGGTTCGCGGCGGAGACCGGCGACCTCGCCGCGAACGCACGCGCGAAGCTGCATGCGAAGCGTCTCGACCTCATTGTCGCGAACCGGGTCGACGGACGAGAGGGCGCGATCGGCGCCGACGCGGCTCGAGTCACGGTCTTCGACTCCGACGGGGAGATCGCCGCGTGGCCGTTCCTCCGGAAGCGCCAGGTCGCCGAGCGCCTCTGGGATTTCATCACCGAGCGATATCGGTCCAGGCAAGGCACGCCCGTCGCCGATGGAGCCCGGGTCAGCCAGAGGGGAGCGTGAGCGTGCAACGCGTGACCGTCAACGACGTCCAGCGCATGGCCGACCGCGGCGAGCCGATCCCTGTCCTGACGGCCTACGACGCACCGACGGCCCGCGCGCTGGACGACGCCGGCATCCCGATGATCCTCGTCGGCGACTCGCTCGGCAATACCGTGCTCGGCTTCGAGTCGACCATACCGGTGACGCTCGAGATGATGATCCACCACACGGCGGCGGTCGTCCGCGGGACGCAGCGCGCGCTCGTCATCGGCGACCTCCCGTTCCTGAGCTATCAGGTGTCGCCGGAGCAGGCGCTCGAGAGCGCCGGACGTCTGATGCAGGAGGCGGGTTGCCAAGCCGTCAAGCTTGAGGGGGGTCGGCGCAGCCGCGAGGCGATCGAGAAGATCGTCGAGGCCGGCATCCCCGTGGCGGGCCACATCGGCATGACGCCCCAGTCGGTCAACGCCATCGGCGGCCACCGGGTCCAGGGCAAGAGCGTGGAATCGGCGATCGGCGTGACGCGCGACGCGCTCGCGGTCCAGAACGCGGGAGCGTTCTGCGTCTTCCTCGAGCTCGTCGCGATCGAGCTGTCGCAGACGATCACCGAGCGGCTGCGCATCCCGACCATCGGCATCGGCGCCGGACCCGCGACCGACGGACAGGTGCTCGTGCTGGCGGACCTGCTCGGCTGGAACCCGGACTTTCAGCCTCGCCACAGCACGCGCTACGCGGACCTTCACGCGACGGCCCTCGACGCCGCGCGGCGGTTCGCCGAGGACGTCCGCAGCAGGAGCTTCCCGACCGATGACAACGGGACGCATCTGCGCCCGGAGACGATCGACGAGCTCCACGCCCGAGAGCAGCTGATCCGGCGGATCGAGGTCGACGTCTAGTGCGGGTCGTCCGCGCCGTGGAGGAACTGCGCGGAGCCATCCTGGACCGAAGACTGGCGGGCGACTCGGTCGGGCTCGTCCCGACGATGGGATCCCTCCACGACGGCCATCTCTCACTGGTCCGGCGCGCGCGCGCGGAGAACGGGTCCGTTGTCGCGAGCGTCTTCGTCAACCCGACCCAGTTCGCCCCGGGTGAGGACTACGAGCGCTATCCGCGGGACGAGAAGCGGGACCTCGCGCTGCTCGAGCGCGAGGACGTGGACATCGCGTTCTGTCCACCGGTCACGGAGATGTACGTCGCCGGAGACGCGACGCGGGTCTCCGTCTCCGGGCTCACGGACCGGCTCGAGGGCGCGAGCCGGCCAGGCCACTTCGACGGCGTGACGACCGTCGTCGCCAAGCTGCTCCTGGTGGTCGGCCCCGCGCGCGCGTACTTCGGGCAGAAGGACGCGCAGCAGGTGATCGTGATCCGCCGCATGGTGCGCGACCTGTTCATCCACGTCGACCTCGTCGGCTGCCCGACCGTCCGGCACGACGACGGCCTCGCCCTCAGCTCGCGGAACGCGTACCTCTCGATCGAGGAGCGTCACGCCGCCGCGTGCCTCTTCCAGGCGCTGTCGGCGGCCCGCGCGTCATACGACCGCGGCGAGCGCTCCGCCGAGGCCCTCCGCGCGCGGATGAGCGACGTCATCGAGGGCGAGCGCCTCGCGAGGATCGACTACGTCAGCGTGGCCGATGCGGAGACGCTGACCGAGCTTCAGCGCGTCAACCGGGCCGCGATCGCGCTCGTCGCGGCCCGCATCGGGCGAACGCGCCTGATCGACAACCAGCCGCTCGGCTGGGACGTCAGCTGAGGACCCGAAGCACCTCGGAAAGTACTACTGACCCGGGTCGCCCGCTGGGTATGATGCGCGCTCGGCGGGAGGTCGGCGAGTGCCCACGCTCGGCCTCCCGCTGAACCGCATCAGGGCCGCGCGCTCGTCCTTCGCTCGATCAGCTCGACGGCCTCGCGCAGCCTCCCCACCAGCTCTGCGTCGAGCATCTCGGGCTCGAGATGCGCGCCGAGGCGCTCCATGAGGTCGGCCGCGACGTTGAGCAGCACGTCGGCATCGGCGATGAAGAACTGTGGCTCGTTGTTGTACCGCACGAGCGTCAGGCGACCCTGGAGCGTCAGCCCGCCGTCGGCATGCGAGACCTGCGTCCCGAAGTTGTGGCCCTGGATGCCATCAGGGTTGTTCAGGAAGTTCAGCGCGTTGTCGATGGCCAGCCCGAAGCGCGCTCGCCAGCTGACCAGGCGCTCATAGATCTCCGGCGGGACGCGGAGGTCGCCGATCTCCTCGAAGACCGGCCGCCCCACCGTGAGGAGCCCGACCAGCGACGCGCCGGCGCGGCTGCCGAGCATCACCTGCAGCGAGCGCTCGAGCGTGAAGACGTCCGAGTCGAAGCGCGGGCTGGTGGTGACCTCGGCGAGCAGGTCCTCGACGTTGTCGAGCACGCCCGGCTCGGAGAGGCTGGTTGCGAGGTGGAGGATCTCCTCCCGAAAGAGGAACTTCTCCTCGTGGTCGAGCATGTCGCGTTCGACTACGGGTAGAGGCCGCGCAGCCGGGTCGCTTCGGCCACCCGGTCGACGGCGAGCATGTACGCCGCCATCCGCATGTCGACGGCCTCGCGACGGCTCATCGCCAGGACCGCCGCGAAGGCTCGGTCCATGATCTCCTTCAGGCTCTCATTGATGCGGTCCTCGCTCCAGAAGAAGGACTGCATGTCCTGCACCCACTCGAAGTAGCTCACCGTCACCCCGCCGGCGTTGCAGAGGATGTCGGGGATCAGGAACACGCCACGGTCGTGGAGGATAGCGTCGGCCTCGGGGGTCGTCGGGCCGTTCGCCGCCTCGGCCACGACGCGCGCCCGAATGCGATCGGCGTTGGCCTTGGTGATCTGGTTCTCGAGGGCTGCCGGGATGAGGATCTCGCACTCGAGCTCGAGCAGATCGCGGTTCGAGACGGAGTCGGCATTGGGGATCCCCTGCACGGTGCCATGCTCCGTCTTCCAGGCGTTGACGCGATCGGGGTCGATCCCCGCCTCGGCGTAGATCCCTCCGGTCGAGTCGCTCACGGCCACGATCCGCGCGCCGGCCCGCTTGAGCAGTTGCGCGGCGATCGAGCCGGCGTTGCCGAACCCCTGGATCACGACGCGCGCGCCCTCGATCGGAAGCCGCAGCGCGGTGGACGCCCCGAGCAGCGTGAAGAACACACCGCGCGCGGTCGCCTCGTTGCGACCGTGCGAGCCGCCGACGGCGATCGGCTTTCCGGTCACCACGCCGCTGATGGTGTGGCCGTGGTGCATCGAGTAGGTGTCCATGATCCATGCCATGGTCTGTGCGTTGGTGTTCACGTCGGGTGCGGGGATGTCGCGGTCGGGACCGATAAGTGGGCTGATCTCGGTGGTGAATCGGCGCGTCAGCCCTTCGACCTCGCGGAGGGAGAGCCGCTTCGGGTCGACCACGACGCCGCCCTTCCCGCCACCGAACGGGATGTTGACCACGGCACACTTCCACGTCATCCACATCGCGAGCGCACGGACCTCGTCGAGCGTGACGTCCTGGTGGTAACGGATCCCGCCCTTCGCCGGGCCGCGCGCGAGGTTGTGGTGGACCCGATAGCCGGTGAACACCTCGACCGTGGCGTCGTCCAGCGTCACGGGGAAGTTCACGGTGAGTTCCCGCTTCGGGACGCGCAGCACACGCCGCATCGCGTCGGGCAGCGCGAGGCGCTCGGCGGCGTCGTCAAACTGCTCCTGCGCGACCGCCCAGATGTTGGGCGCTTCGAGGACCGGGTTCTCCCTCACCATCGATTGCTCTCCCTGATCAGCACATCTCGAGGGAGAGCGCGACCGCTCCCCCGCCGCCCAGGCACAGCGTCGCAAGGCCACGTCGCCCTCCACGCTGTCGGAGCGCGTACAACAGCGTCGCGAGCACGCGGGCACCGGACGCGCCGATTGGATGACCCAGCGCGATCGCGCCTCCGTTGACGTTGACGCGATCCCAGTCGAATCCGAGCTCGTTGCCGTCGGCGAGCACCTGCGAGGCGAACGCCTCGTTGATCTCGATCAGGTCGTAGTCGTCGATCGTCGTCCCGGTGCGCGCCAGGAGGCGTCGCACGCCGTCGATCGGCGCCTCGAACAGCGCCTCCGGCGCAAGGTCCGCCTGCGCGTACCCGGTGATGCGCGCCATAGGCCGCAGCGCCTGCCGTGCCACCTCGGCCTCGCTCGCGAGCACGACGGCGGCTGCGCCGTCGGTGATCCCGGGCGAGTTCCCGGCAGTGACCGTCCCTTCGTCGGGCTTGAACGCGGGATTGAGCCTCGCGAGTGCGTCGAGGGTCGTGTCCGAGCGCGGCGCCTCGTCGGCGTCGACGACCGTCACGCCCTTCTTCGACGGGACCTCGACCGGGACGATCTCGTCGCGGAAGCGGCCCTCCTCTTGCGCTGCGATGGCGCGCTGGTGGCTGCGTAGCGCGAACTCGTCCTGGGCCCGGCGCGTGACGCCGTGCTTCGCGGCGATGTACTCCGCGTGCATGCCCATGTGGACGTTCACGGTGGAGCACCACAGGCCATCGTGGATGGTGCTGTCGACCACCTTCTGGTCGCCGAGACGGTAGCCGCTCCGCGCGCCGGGCAGCAGGAACGGCCCGAGGTTCATGTTCTCCATCCCGCCGGCGACGATCACATCGGCGTCACCGGCGCGGATGGCGGTCGCGCCGAGCATGATCGACTTGAGCGCGGAGCCGCAGACCTTGTTGATCGTCGTGGCCGACACGCCGTCCGGCAGCCCCGCCTTGAGCGCCGCCTGGCGCGCCGGCGCCTGACCGGCTCCGGCCTGGATGACGTGCCCCATCAGGACCTCGTCAACGGTGTCGGGCCGGACGCCGGAGCGCTCCACGGCCGCCCTGATGGCGACCGCGCCGAGGTCCGTGGCCGGTACGGTGGAGAGCCCGCCGCCGAACTTCCCGATCGGCGTGCGGGCCGCCGAGATGATGTAGGCGCTGTCGGTCACGTTCCTAATCCTAGCCCCAGGCCGACGGATCGACGCTTCACCCGGTCGGTCAGTCGGGTCCGGGCGCGCCTTCGAACAGGGCGGCGATCTTCACCGCCCAGCGCTCGTTGACGACGCGCAGCTTGGTCTTGAGCGTCGGTGTCAGCTCACCCTCGTCCTCGCTCAGCTCGCGCGGAAGGAGCGCAACCCGTCGCGGGCGCTCGAACACGGAGAAGTCGCTGAGCGCGCGCCGCACCTCGCCCTCGATCAAGCGAACCACCGACCGCTCCTCGACGAGCCGTTCGGGCGGCATCTCGGCCATGCCGAGCTCCGCCGCCCATCGCTCGAGCTCGGCGAACTCGGGCGCGATCAACGCGCCGGTATACGGCCGGTTGTCGCCGAGGATGACCGCCTGGGCGATGTACTTCGAGGCGACCAGGGCCGCCTCCATCGGTCCGGGCGTCACGTTCTTGCCGCTGCTCAGGACGATGATGTTCTTGAGCCGATCCGTGATGCGGAGCCGCCCATCGGCATCCAGCTCGCCGATGTCGCCGGTGTGCAGCCAGCCGTCCGGATCGATCGTGCGCGCGGTCTCGACGGGATCGTTCCAGTACCCGTGCATGACCTGCGCACCACGGACGAGGATCTCGCCGTTGCCGCCGTCGACTGCCACCTCGGTCCCCGGCGCCGGATGGCCGACCGTCCCGAAGCGGAAGTTGTGCGGCCGGTTCACGCTCACGAACGGGCTCGTCTCGGTCATCCCGTAGCCCTCGAGCACCAGCATCCCCATGGCGAAGAAGAACTCCCCCACCTCGCGCGACAGCGCGGCGGCGCCGGATACGAAGTAGCGCACCCGGCCGCCGGTTCGCTCGCGGATCTTCGAGAACACCAGCCTGTCCGCGATCCGTAGCCGGGCACGCAGGGACCACGAGTCGGCGCGGCCGGCAACGTGGTTGGCGTACTTCTCCGCTCCGAGCGACACGGCCCACCGAAACATGCGCTGCTTCAGCGGCGAGCTTTCGTCGATCGTCGCGCGGACGCGGCCGTAGACCCGCTCGTAGAGGCGCGGCACGGCGACCATCACCGTCGGCCGGACCTCGGCCATGTTGGCCGGGAGGCGCTCGATGAGCGGCTCCGCGTACACGAGTGTGGAGCCCCGCGCGAGCGGCACGACCATCCCGGTGAGCCGCTCGAAGATGTGGCTGAGCGGGAGCCACGACAGGAAGATGTCGTCGGCGTAGAAGTCGATCGCCTGGCTGGCCGCCTCGAAGTTGAAGATCAGGTTGCCGTGGCCGATCACCACGCCCTTCGGGTTGGCGGTGGTCCCGGAGGTGTGGATCACCGTGGCGACGCGGTCGCGGGTGAACCCGCGCCACCGCGCCTGCCACGCGGCACGGCGTGCGCCGTCGGCGGCAGCTGCCTCTCCGCGGCTCACCACGTCGGCGAGCGGGATGGCGTCCGCGGTCGGACCCATGCGGGGATCCATCACGACGAGCGTCTCGAGAGTCGGGCAGAGTGGCCGGATCGAGGCGAGCTTCGCGACCTGGTGCGCCGTCTCGACGAACGCGAGCCGAGCGCCGACGTTGTTGATGATGAAGGCGGTCTGCGCCGGCTCGAGCTGCGGGTAGATCGGGCAGCTCACCACCCCGAGCGCGAGCGATGCGACGTCGCAGACCAGCCACTCGGGTCGCGTCCGGCTGACGATGCAGACGCGGTCGCCGTCGCCGATGCCGAGCTCCTCGAGACCGAGCGAGACAGTCGTAACCCATCCCCACATTTCGGCGTAGGTGCGACTCTGCCATCCCGCTTCGCTCGCGTCCGACTCGTCGCCGGCACGCCCGCCGCTCGGCTTCCAGCGCAGCGCCTCGTGCGCCGGGTCGCGCTCGACGCTGCGATGGAACAGCTCGACGAGGTTCCGTGCACGCTCGGCGTCGGGAATGTGGAGCGGCTCCACGGGTGCCAGCGTCCGCGCACTTCGCGTGGCCGGCGACGCGTTCGGGTCCATAGACTGCCCTCCGAGCCGACTGGAGGACGTGCTCAAGCCTCCCGGCGAGCCGCCTCCACGAGTTCCTCGGCGATGACGAGCCGCTGGATCTGGTTGGTGCCTTCGTAGATCTGCGCGCCCTTGGCGTCCCGCATGAAGCGTTCCACGGGATTGTCCCGGCTGTACCCGGCGCCGCCGTAGATCTGGACCGCGTTCGTGGTCACCCGCATCGCGACGTCGGACGCGAACGTCTTGGCCATCGAGGAGGCCGCGGCGAACCGTCCGCCCGCATCGCGCAGGCGCGCCGCTCTCCACGTCAGCAGGCGCGCAGCGTCGACCTCGGTCGCCGCGTCGGCCAGCATCAGCTGAATTGCCTGCTGCTCCGCGATGGGCTTGCCGAACTGCCGGCGCTGCACTGCGTACCGCGTGGCATGCTCGAGCGCCGATCGCGCCAGGCCCGTGCAGGCGGCGGCAATCGAGATCCGTCCTGCGCCGAGCGCGCCGAGCGCGATGCGCAGCCCGTCGCCTTGCGTCCCGAGCCGGTTCGCCTCCGGCACGAGGGCGTCCGCGAAGACGAGCTCCGCCGCCGTCGAGGCGCGAATGCCCATCTTGCGTTCCCTGGAGCCGAGCCGGAATCCCGGCGTGTCGCGCTCGACCACGAATGCGGTGATCCCCTCGCTGCCCCGGGCGCGGTCGACCGTGGCGAAGACGGTGAAGACGTCGGCATCGACGGCATTGCTGATCCAGACCTTGTTGCCGGTCAGGCGGTATCCACCTTCGGCCGGGTCGGCGCGCAGGGCGATCGCGCTCGCGTCCGATCCCGCCTGCGGCTCGGTGAGCGCGAAGGCGCCCAGTCGGCGGCCGGCGGTCATGTCGGGGAGAAATCGGTCGCGCTGCTCCGGTGTGCCATGGGCGAGGATCGGCATCTGCGTCAGGATGTGCACTGAGAGGCAGATGGCCATGCTCATGTCGGCGGCCCCGATCTCTTCCATGGCCAGCACCCAGCTGAAGTAGCTCTGTCCGGCTCCGCCGTACTCCTCCGGGTACGGCAGTCCAGTCAGGCCGATGGCGGCCATGCCGTCGAACAGCGACCGGTCGAACCGCTCTTCCTCGTCGCGCGCCGCAGCGGTCGGCGCCAGACGCTCGGTGGCGAACTGCCGCACCGTGTCACGGACGAGCCGCTCGTCGTCGGTGAGGGCGAACGGATCGCTCCCTCCGGCCGACCGGTCAGCCGTCGAGCTTGTTGCCGTGGTCGTCATATCGGTAGAAGCCGCGGCCGCTCTTCCGTCCGACGTGGCCGGCGGTGACCATCTGGCGCAGCAGCGGCGCGGCGCGGAACTTCGGGTCGCCGAAGCCGCGGTGCAGGACGTCCATCACGTTGAGCATGACGTCGTTGCCGATGAAGTCGGACAGCTCGAGCGGGCCCATCGGGTGATTCAGCCCGAGTCTCGCGCCGGTGTCGATGTCGGCGGCGGTCCCCGTAGAGTCCATCAACGCGAAGACCGCCTCGTTGATGAAGGGGCCGAGCATCCGGTTGACGAGGAAGCCGGGATAGTCGCGCGACTCGATCACCTCCTTGCCCAGCTCGCCGGCGAGCGCGCGCATCGCCTCGTATGTCGCGTCCGACGTCTCCAGGCCGCGGATGATCTCGATGAGCTTCATGACCGGGACCGGCGAGAAAAAGTGCAGGCCGATGAACCGATCGGGCCGGTCGGTGGCCGTGGCCAGCGCGGTGATCGAGATCGAGCTCGTGTTCGTCGCGAAGATTGTGTCGCGATCGGCCACCCGCGACAGCGCGGCCCACGTCTCGCGCTTCAGCGCCTCGTCCTCGAAGATCGCCTCGACCACGAGATCGTGCCCCCCCGCCGGATCTGTGCCGACGGCGGTGTCGACACGGTGGAGCTGCTCGTCCGCGGCCGCGCGCTCGAGGCGCCCCATCTCGACGTGGCGCGCGAGGTTGGCGGCGATCCGCTGGTGGCCCTTCGTCGCGAGGTCGTCCGTGCGGTCGGCGAGGGTGACGCGCTTCCCGGCGGCGGCTGCCACCTGCGCGATGCCATGCCCCATCAGCCCTGCGCCGATCACGAAGACGCGCTCCACGGCCATCGGTCGCAAGCCTACCAGCCGCCACCGGCGGTGAGCCTGTCGGCCGCCGTGACGGGGTCGAGGCGACGCGCCGCGATGGCATCGACCGCCTCCGACCACGCCGCGTCGCCCGAGAGGCGGCGCATGAGCCTATCGCTGACCGCGCGGCGCAGCTGATCGGCAGCGCGGCGTCGCGCCTCCATCGGCAGGCGAGCGCGGTCCCGGTCGGCGTCGATTGCGTCCAGGAGTTCGGGCACGCCCTCGCCGCTCGTCGCGGTGGTGATCACGATCGGCGGCGGACGTCGCTCGAATCGCCCTCCCGCCGTCGACATCATCGCGCGCAGCTGCCGCGCGGTACGGGACGCGCCGGGACGATCCCCCTTGTTCACGGCGATGACGTCGGCGACCTCCACGAGACCGGCCTTGATCGCCTGGATCTCATCGCCAGCCTCCGGCGGCTCCACCACGACGGTCGTCTCTGCCAGGCGGGCGATCTCCACCTCCGACTGCCCCGCACCGACGGTCTCCACCATCACCGGGTCGAACCCCGCGGCGTCCAACGCGGCCACGGCGATCCAGGTCGTCGCGGCGAGGCCGCCGAGCTCACCGCGGCTGGCCATGCTCCGCATGAAGACGTCGCGATCGGCGGCGTGCTCCATCATCCGGATTCGGTCGCCCATGATCGCGCCGCCGCTGTACGGGGACGTCGGGTCGACCGCAAGGATCGCGACCCGCCGGCCGCGGCGACGCAGCTCGCCGGTGAGTGCCGAGACGAGGGTGGACTTGCCACTGCCCGGCGGCCCCGTCACCCCCACGACGTGCGCGCCGTGTCCCGCCTCGAAGAGGACGGGCAGGAATCCACGCAGCTCGTCGTGCCCGTTCTCGATCGCCGTCAGCAGCCGGGCCAGCGGCCGGCGCCCGCCGATCGCCGTCGCCGCGAGCAGGTCGTCGAGCTCGCCCACCGTCCTCAGCCGACGGCTGCGCGGCGGGCGTGCTCCCGGAAGTAGCGTGCCACCTGTCCGATGCTCGTGCCAGGCCCGAAGACCTCGGCGATACCGGCCGCCTTGAGGTCGGCGACGTCGGCGTCGGGGATGATGCCGCCGGCCGCCACGAGGACGTCGTCCATGCCCCGCTCACGGAGCAGCCGCACGATCCTGGGGAGGAGCGCCATGTGCGCGCCGGACAGGATCGAAAGGCCCACGACGTCGACGTCCTCCTGCTCCGCGGCGTCCGCGATCATCTCCGGCGTCTGGCGGAGACCTGTGTAGATGACCTCGAATCCCTCGTCACGGAGGCCGCGCGCGAGGACCTTGGCCCCACGGTCGTGGCCGTCGAGGCCCGGTTTCGCGATGAGGACGCGGATCGGAGTGTCGTGGCGGGCGTTGTCGGCGGACTCGGGCTCGTTCACCTCGACTACGCCGGGCGCTGCCGGGCCAGAAGGTTGAGGAACTCGGTCCGCGTCCGGAGGTCGCGCCGGAAGGTGCCGAGCATGGCGCTCGTCACCATCCGCGCCTCCTCCTTCTTCACGCCGCGCATGATCGTGCACATGTGCGCGGCCTCGATCACGCACCCGACGCCGCGTGGCTGCAATCGCTCCATCAGGAACCGGGCGATCTCGTTCGTCATCCGCTCCTGGAGTTGAAGCCGGCGCGCGAAGAGGTCGACCACGCGCGGGATCTTTGAGAGGCCGATGACGCGAGCGCGCGGCAGGTACCCGACGTGCGCCATCCCCCAGAACGGCAGCAGGTGGTGCTCGCACAGCGAGTGGAATTCGATGTCGCGGACGAGGACCATCTCGTCGTAGTCGACCTCGAACACGGCTCCGTTGAGGAGCGCGTCGGCGTCGACGCGATAGCCCGACGTGAGCTCGGCGTACATGGTCCGGACGCGCTCGGGAGTCCGGCGAAGGCCCTCTCGGTCGGGGTCGTCGCCGACGTCACGGAGCAGCGCGCGGAGCGCGTCGTCGAATGGGTGCGGGGGCGTCGCACCCGCGCCGTCGCCGCCCGAGCCGTCGGCCGGCAGTGCCGACCCGGAGATCCCGATGGCGTCCCCGACGCCGCCCGCAGGGTCCATCCCGGCATCGTAGCAGGGGTCGAGCGCTCCCCCGCTACCCCTCGGGTGGCACCGGAGCGGCCGGGTCCACGGCGAGGGCCGGCGGCCTGTCGGCGGTGGCTGCGCGCGTATCGGTCGAGCGCGCGAACACGAGCACGATGACCGCGCCGAGCACCCAGCCCGCGATGACATCCGTGAGGAAGTGGACGCCGAGATAGACCCGCGTCAGGCCGACGCATCCGACAAGCGCCGCAAGCGCGATGACGACGGCCGTCTTCACCGGTCGCGGCAGACGGCCTCGCAGGACGAGCACCGCGAGCACCCCGTACGTGGTGGCGCTCATGAGCGCGTGGCCGGACGGGAAGCTGAAGCCCGGCTCGACGATCGGGGCATTGAGCACCTCGGGGCGAGCGCGCGACAGGATCAGCTTGATGGTCGAGTTGCCGAGGGCGACGACGGCGATCGTGCCCGACGCCAGGAGGCCCAGGCCGACGGCTCGCCTGGCGAGCAGGACCGCGAGGAGCGCCACCGCGATCAGCGTCACTGCCCACGTCGATCCCAGGTCCGTGACGGCTCGGGCCAGCGGAACGCCGCCGCTTCGCTCCGGGTCGGTGAGCCACGACGTGACGGCGAAGTCGAACGCATCGGTCGCGCCCAGCGCGACGAGCGTCGCGAGGAGCAAGAAGGTGAGTGCACCCGCGACCGCGACCGCATCACGCACCGACCGGCTCGCCGCCATCGGCCGGTAAGTCTACGAATCCGCGGCGATATGATCCGCCTGCCATGAGCGCGTCGCGACCTCGGGCCAAGCCGCTCGGGCGGACGTGGTCGGCCGCTCTGGGCCGTCGAGCGGCCGCGCTCGCGCCGACCCTCGTGGTCGGGGCGGCGCTTGTCGCGGGCTACGTATATCCGCCGCTGAGCGTCATGCTCGTCTGGCCGCTGCTGTTCTTCCTGCCGGGTTGGGCGATCGTGAGAGCGCTCCGCGCGCGCCTCACGGTCCCATCCCGCCTGGGCGTCGCGATCGTGATCTCGGTGGCGATCGCCGCGCATCTTGTGTACTGGCTCGCGACGGTGGCCGGCGCATACAGCCGCGAGACGATCTTCGCCGCGGCTGCCCTGCTCGCGCTGCCGGTGGTGTGGGGATATCCGGCGGGTCGGACGCCGTTCGCCATCAGGGTGGGGCGCTCGTGGCGCATCGCGCGGCGGCACGCGACCCCGTTGGTTCTCGCCGCGGCAGCCGGCGGTTGGGTGGCTCTCATCCTCGCCGCCGGTATCTGGCACGTGACGCCACAGGGCGTCAGCTCGGGCGGATCGAACTGGAGCGATCTCCTCGTCCACGTCTCGATCGCCGAGTCGGTGAACGCGGGCAACTTCCCGCCCCAGGTGCCGTTCTTCGCCGGAGCGCCGCTGACGTATCACTGGTTCAGCGACTTCCACGCGGGGATCGCGGCACGCGCTGCGGGCCTGTTCTCTGTCCCGGTGATGGTCTTCAGCAACGCCGTCTTCGCCGCCGCCCTCGCGCTTGTCGTGCACGCGCTGGCGATGCGGCTCCTCCGGGACCGGCGGGCCGCCGTCCTCGCGGTCGTGCTGACCGTGATGGGTGGCGGCCTCGGCTACATCCGCTTCTTCGGCGATCTCGCGGCGGGCCTCGGCGATCCAGTCGCGCTCGTCACACGTATCGGTTACGACAACCAGTGGCTCACCGACTGGCCGTACTTCCGGATCCCGTCGGTGATGGGGACCGGCCTCCTGGCCCACCGCGCGACGACTGCCGGACTGCCCATGCTCATCGCGATCGTGTTGCTCGTCTCGATGGGCCTGCCCGAGCGGCACCGGGCGGCCACCGGCTGGCGTGACAGGCCGATGCTGCTCGTGATCGCCGGCCTGTTGACCGGCCTCCTCGCGCCGTTCCACTTCTTCTTCTTTCCCGCCGCTCTCCTCCTGGTCGGTTTCTACGCGGCGGCCGCACGCCGGCTGAGCGACCGTGCGGCGCGACGAAACGCTGCTGCCTACCTCGGGCCATGTGCGATCGCGATTCCGTTCGTGATCCTTCCGCTCGCCACAGCAGGCGCTGCCGGCACGATCCGCTTCCATCCCTGGTGGGACGCGCCGGTCGAGGGCGGCGCAGCCGGCGTCGCGTTCTTCTACGTCACCAACCTCGGCGTTCCGTTCCTCCTCGCCGTCGTCGCGGCCGCGCGGCCGTCGACGCCGCGCCGTGGCTTCCTGGCGGCGTGGGCCGCGCTTCTGTTCGCGATCCCGAACCTGGTCGCATTCAGCTCCGTGACCTTCGACATGAACAAGTACTTCCAGGCCATGGCGATCGCGCTCGCACTGCTGGCGGGCTGGCTGATGCGCCGATGGAGACCGCTTCCGGTCACATTGGCGATGGCGGCGAGCCTGTTCAGCCCAGTGCTAGTCAGCCTCCACTACGCCATCGACAGGCCGCAGATCCTGACGACCGCCGACCTGCACGCGGCCGAGTGGGCGCGCGCGTCGACTCCCGAGCGGAGTGTCTTTGTCACGGACGGCTGGCTTCACTCGTTCACGGACGTGGCCGGACGCCTGAGGCTCCTCACGTTCACGCCGTACATCGCCAACCTCGGGTACGAGCCGCGACTCCGCGAGATGCAGGTCCACGACATCTACTGCGCGGGCGCAGATGCGGCGGCGGCGCTCGTCCAGGAGCTCGGAGCCGACTACGTCGTCGACGGCGGCCCGCCGGCCGACTGCCCTGCGCCGACCGACTTCTCGACGGACGCCGCCTTCGCGCTCGTGTACGAGAACGCCCAGTTCCGTATCTGGCGGGTGGTCGCACGGCCGTCGTAGCGACGCGCGCCGACCGGCCGCACGGAGCTCGTCCGTATCATCGCCGCATGGCCGCCAGCGGAGCAGTCGTCGAGTTCGAGCACGTCACGAAGAGGTACGGCAACGGCCCGCCCGCGGTGGACGATCTGTCGCTGCGAGTGCCCGGCGGAAAGATCTGCGTCCTGGTCGGACCTTCCGGGTGCGGCAAGACGACGACGATGAAGATGGTGAACCGCCTGGTGGAGCCAACCTCGGGTCGCGTCACGATCGATGGGCGCGACGTGATGGACTTCCGTGCCGTCGAGCTTCGGCGCGGCATCGGGTACGTGATCCAGCAGGTCGGTCTCTTCCCGCACCTGACCGTCGGCGCGAATGTCGGCGTCGTCCCTCGCCTCCTCGGCTGGCGCACCGCGCGCGTCGACGCGCGCACCGACGAACTTCTCGAGCTCGTCGGGCTCGAGCCCGCGACCTTTCGTGACCGGTATCCGTCCGAGCTGTCCGGCGGCGAGCGCCAACGCGTCGGCGTTGCGCGCGCGCTGGCCGCCGATCCTCCCGTGATGCTCATGGACGAACCCTTCGGCGCGGTGGATCCGATCCGGCGCGAGCAGCTTCAGAACCAGCTGCTACGGCTTCAGGCGCAGGTCCGCAAGACGATCCTGTTCGTCACCCACGACGTGGACGAGGCGATCAAGATGGCCGACCGGCTGGCGATCATGCGACGCGGCGGGGTCTTGGCCCAGTACGACACCCCCGATGCGGTGCTCGCCCATCCTGCCGGTGACTTCGTCGAGCGCTTCGTGGGTGCCGACCGCGGGCTCAAGCGGTTGTCCCTCACGCGCGTCCGAGACGTCCCCCTCCGCGATCCGGTCGTTGCCCAGGCAGGCGAGCCCGCCGATGCCGTGCGCCGCCGTCTCGACGAGGCCGGCAGCGAGTACGCGCTCGCGGTCGACGGCGCCGGACGACCGGCCGGCTGGTTCTCCAGGGCCGAGCTCCGTGACGCCGAGGCCGTCGACCTTGCGCGGGCGACGCCGCTCGCGCCGCCGCTCGAGCCCGAATCGACGCTACGCGACGCCCTGTCCGGGATGTTGGCCTCGAGCGTCCAGCTCGGCGTCGTCGTCGACGACCAGGGCAGGGCGGTCGGCCTGCTGTCGATCGACACCGTCGGCGAGACGCTCCGCCAGCCGCGCCGAGAACCGGAGGCGCCACGGAGTGCGTGACGAGCCGCTAATCCGCTGGGACTGGGTCTTCGACCATCTCGACGACGTCGGGGGGCGCATCGCCGAGCATCTGCTGCTCACCGGGCTCGCGGTCACCATCGGCTTTGCGATCTCCCTCGTCGTCGCGTTGCTCGCCTACCGATATCGACGCCTCTACGCGCCGGTGACGTGGGTGGCCGGAGTTCTCTACACGATCCCCAGCCTCGCCCTGTTCGGGTTTCTCATCCCGTTCACCGGGCTCAGTCTCGTCACCGCGGAGATCGCGCTCGTCAGCTACACGCTGCTGATCCTGATCCGCAACATCGTCGCCGGACTCGACGGAGTCCCCGCCGACGTGCGCGACGCGGCGAGCGGGATGGGATTCGGGCCGCTGGAGAGCCTGGTCCGGGTCGAGCTGCCACTCGCGCTACCGGTCATCATCGCCGGGCTCCGGATCGCGACCGTGACGACCATCGGCCTGACGACCGTGACCGCCCTGATCACCCTGGGCGGGCTGGGGCGCTTCATCGTCGACGGCATCTCCCGAAACTTCCCGACGGCGTCGCTGCTTGGCGCATTCCTCTCCATCGCGCTCGCGGTGGCGGCCGACCTTGGCTTTTTCGCGCTGGAGCGAGCCACGACGCCGTGGGGGGCGGCGCGCGCAGGGCAGGCGCAGTGATGGAGTTCCTCGCGGCGGTCGTCGCCTGGTTCGTCGAGCACCGCGAGCTCGCGACGCAGCGCCTGATCGAGCACCTCCTCCTGTCGGCCGGCACGCTGGCGGTGGCACTGGCGGTTGCGGGGCCGCTCGGCCTCATGCTCGGCCATGCCCGTCGCGGAGCCTTCGTCGCGATCAACGTCGCGAACGTGGGGCGCGCCGTGCCGAGCCTCGCGCTGATGGCGATCGCCCTCCCGTTCCTCGGCATCCACCTCGGACCCGCGATCGTCGCGCTCATCCTCCTCGCGATCCCTCCCATCCTCACGAACACCTACGCCGCGGTCGCCCAGGTCGACGCCGATGCTGTCGAGGCGGGCCGCGGGCTCGGCATGCGCGAGGCGCAGATCGTGTGGCGCGTAGAGCTTCCACTCGCGGCGCCTGTGATCATGGCCGGCGTCCGCATCGCCGCCGTTCAGGTGGTGGCCACCGCGACACTCGCCGCCGTGATCGCGGGCGGCGGCCTCGGCCGCCTGATCGTCGACGGCATCGCGGTGAGCGACGAGGTGCGTGTCTTCGCCGGAGCATTCGCCGTCGCGTGCATCGCGATCGCCACCGAGCTCGCGTTCGGCGTCGCCGAGCGCCGGCTCGCGAGACGGGGCGCGACCGCCATGCAGGCCGCTCGCGCCGAGCCGATCCGCACCGCCTGAAGGCGGGCAACCGGCTGCGAGCGCGACAAGTCGGGGCTTGCTATCGTCGGATAGATCGCCCTCCGCGGTCTCGAACACGTACGGGTCGGAGCGAACGGGCCCCGACACCACAGGAGGTCTCGATGCGCCAGCTCCGTACCCGTTTCCTGTCAGCCATCGTCGTGCTCTCGCTGGCCCTCTCAGCCTGCACCAGCACCGGGTCGGGTGCGTCGCCCGGAGGGGACAAGCCGCCCATCACCATCGGCTCCAAGGACTTCACCGAGTCGGTGATCCTCGCCCAGATCTATGGCCAGGTCCTCGAGGACAACGGCTATCCGGTCGAATACAAGCTACGCGTCGGCGCCACCGAGCTGATCGATCCGGCGCTGACGTCGGGCGACATCGACATGTATCCCGAGTACACCGGCACGACCCTCGTCAACCTCATGGGCGAGGAGGCGTCGAACGACGCCGAAGCGGTCTACGAGCAGGTCGCCGCGTGGTACGCCGACCGCGGCCAGAGGGCGCTCGACATGACGCCGGCCAACGACTCCGACGGGCTCGCCGTGACCCAGGCGACCGCCGACGAGTACGGTCTCAAGACGATCTCGGACCTCGCGGCCGTCAGCAGCGAGCTGACGCTGGGCGGGCCACCGGAGTGCGCGGAGCGTGAGACGTGCCTGCTCGGGCTCCAGGATCTCTACGGTGCGGCCTTCAAGTCGTTCGAGCCGATCGCGCAGGGCGGGCTGAAGTACCAGGCGCTGGTCGACGAGGACATCGACGTGGCCGTGGTGTTCACGACCGATGGCGCCATCGCCGCGAACCAGCTGGTGCTGCTCGACGACGACAAGGGCCTGTATCCCGCGTACAACATCATCCCGGTGGTACGGAACGACTACCTCGATGCCGCGCCCGACGACTTCGCCGAACTCATCAACGTGGCAAGCGCAAAGATCACCACCGAGGAGCTCACCGCGCTCAATGCACAGGTCGACCTCGAGCTCCGCGAGCCCGAGGACGTCGCGCACGAATGGCTGCACGAGCAGGAGCTGATCGCCCCCGACTGACGCTGAACCGGTTCACTCAGGGGATCGCGACCAGATGTCCGATCACCTCGAGCTGACCGACTACCGGCGCAGGGTCTTCGCCATGTACGAGGCCCTGCGGCTGGACACCGGGGACGAGCAGGAGCGGCTGCGTGCGTTCCGGTCCGCGCGAGATCGATTGTTTCGGGAGCACCCGCAGTCCGCCGTGCCTCCGGCCGAGCGATCGGCGTTCGCCGGCGTCCGCTACTACGCCTACGAGCCGTCGCTGCGTTTCGCGCCGGAACTCGAGGCCGACCCCACCGGACCGCCCCTCGAGCTGCCGCGGTCAGCCGGCGGCGGAATGGGGTTTCGTCGGATCGGCTGGGTGCGCTTCGCCGTGGGGGCGGTCGAGCAGCGGCTCGCGGCGTATTGGACCGAGGGGTACGCCGGCGGCCTGTTCATCCCGTTCCGCGACGCCACCTCGGGGAGCGAGACGTACGGCGGCGGCCGATACGTCTGGGACTCGATCAAGGGCGCGGATCTCGGCAGCGACGGGACCAGCCTGGTGCTCGACTTCAACTACGCGTATCACCCGTCGTGCGTCTTCGACCCGCGCTGGAGCTGCCCGCTGGCGCCGATGGAGAACTGGCTGCCGCTGCCACTGCGGGCAGGCGAGCGACTCCCCGAGGGCTGGCAGCCGCATGGCGGCTGAGGGACGCACCTGCATCAAGTGCGGTCGCCCGATCGGCGCCGATCAGACCATCTGCGAGATCTGCAACCGAGCGGGAATGCAGACCCCGAGCGCGACGCAGTACCACGGGACGATCGTGGTAGCCATCATCGCCGGCGTCGCAGCGCTCGCGATCGCCGCGAGCGTCTCGTTGCGCGGCGTCGGTCCGTTCCACGGCTCCGCGGTTGCGGTCGGGGAGGCCGCGGGCGGCGGCGTGGAGGTGACCCTCGAAGTCGTGAACGAGGGAAGCCGCGCCGGACGCGCGAGGTGCCAGATCGTGGCGTCGGACGACTCGGGGCGCCGGCTCGCCAGCCACAGCACCGAGTCACCGGTCGTGGACGGCGGAGAGCGCCTCGTGTTCAGCCAACGCCTGCCGGGAATCGACCGCGCGCCAGCGCGCATTCGCGTCGACTGCGAGTGAACGAGCCCTTGCAAGATCAGGCGGCCAGGTCGATCCCCGCTGCTTGACAGTCGGCCGCGAACGATTCGAGCGCGTCGTCATCGGTCACCGAAGCCTTCAGCAGGCATTGGACTCTGGACAGCCCGAGCTCGCGGCAACGCTGGAGGTGCTCGACGCGTGCGTTGCCGCTCGCGGCGATCTGGTCGGCCCAGATGTGGAGCGAGACGGCGAGTGTCGCCGGATCGCGGCCGATCTCCTCGCAGCGCGACGCGATGACGGGCAGGTTCGCCTCGATCTCGTCGAGCGGCATCGAGTCGAGGTTGAGCTCGTCGGCATGGCGCGCCGCCAACCGCCACGTGACCTCCGGCCCGTTGCCGCCGACCATGATCGGCACCCGCGGCTCCTGGAGGCCGCGCGGGAGGTTGATCGCGCCGTCGACGCGCGCATGCTGGCCGTCGTACGTCGCGCGGCCGGGTCCGAGCATCCGCGTGATCACCTCGAGGTGGTCACTCAGGGCGGCGAGGCGTTCGCGAGTCGGCGGAAACTCGTACCCGTAGGCCAGCCACTCCTCGCGCTTCCAGCCGCCGCCGATGCCGAGCACCGCGCGGCCTTCGCTCACGACGTCGAGCGTGCTGATCATCTTCGCGGTGAGCGCGGGATTCCGGAATCCGGTGCAGATCACGATGTGGCCGACGCGGACCCGGCTCGTCTCGCGCGCCAGCGCGGCCAGGAAGGTAAAGGACTCGAGCGTCATCTCGTCGGTCGGATCGGGCGTGGTGTGGAAGTGGTCGAATGCCCAGATCGATTCGTATCCCAGGCGCTCCGCGTGCCGCGCGATCTCGACGCTGCGCAGCCACGCGCGCCCCGGCTCCCAGCCCGCGTATTCGCCTGTCCAGCCCTGCGGCACGATGATTCCGGCCTTCATGCGGCTCCCTGTGCGTCGAAGCGCTCGCTCGCATGCACCCCGCGTGCCCGGCCACACGGGCGGTGCAAAAAAGCGGGGGTATGTACCTCGGCATGCAAACCGCGTATGGTTATGGCAATGGCTTTTCAACGACGCCCGGACCGCCGCGGCCGCGACGGCTCCTCCCGGCCGGATGACCGGCGTTCGTCATCACCGTTTCGCGGTCGTCGCGAGTGGAGCTCCCCGGACGCGGGCGCCAGCGGCGATCCGGCCGCTCGCCGTGGGGCGGACGGCCGGCGCGGCGCGCCCCGCCCGCGGCGCGACTCCGACGGTGAGCCCGCGATGACGCTCCGGCTCGACCCCGTCCGCCTTCGCGAGCTCCAGCGGCAGGCACGCGAGGCCGGCCTGCGACCCGGTCAGCTCGCGCAACGGTGGGTGGAAGAGCGGCTGGGCGACGGATCCGCCGGCGTCGCGGCGCCGGAAGGGCGGCCCGACCTCTCGCAGGTCAACGCGCGTCTCGACGAGCTTGGCTCCCGACTGGACGAGGTCGCGGAACAGGTGGCGGCCCTCCTCAGCGCGCGGCAGGGAGCGACCATGCCACCGCGCGACGGTGCCCCTCCGCCCGCCCGTCGCGCTCGCCTCCATGAGGAGATCGTGGCCGTCCTCCACGCGAGTGGCGGCCCGATGTCGGCCGGCGAGATCGCGCAGGCGATCCGCGAGCGCGGGCAGTTCCGGGCGCCGCGGAGCAACGAGGAGGTCAACGGCGCGATGGTGAGCGGTCGCGTCTCGAACCCGCACTACCGCGCACTCTTCGTCCGTGAGGGCCGCAAAATCGGGCTCGCCGAGCGACCGTCCGACAGCTGACCCGATCGCGGCGCCGCCCGGTCGGCCGCCGAAGGCGCGTTTGAGCGGCATGGCACCATAGCGGGCCCATGGACACGAACGCGATCCGAACGTCGCTGACCGAGATCGCGCGACTCCTCGACCGCCGCGCGGAGCGTCTCGCGCAACAGGCCGCGCAAGACGGACCGCGGTGGGAGCGGCTGCGCCAGCTCCGCGAGCACCTCCACGAGTACCTGCTGCCGCGGGTCAAGAACCTCGACGCGCCGCTGGTTGCGACCATCATCGGCTCGACGGGCTCCGGAAAGTCGAGCCTGATCAACAGTCTCGCCGGGCAGCGGATCAGCCCGTCCGGTGTGCTTCGACCGACGACCCGCCAGCCGGTCGTGCTCGCGACCGGTGACGACGCGAAGGACCTCGCCGCCGGCGAGGTGCTGCCGAGCCTGTTCGCTCGCGGCGAGCTCGAGGTCGTGACGCCGCCGGTTGGCGGTCGCAGCGGCGTCCTGATCATCGACGCGCCGGACGTCGACTCGGTGGAGGCGCGCAACCGCGCGCTGGCCGTCGAGCTGCTCGACGCGTCCGACCTGTGCATCGTGGTCACGACCGCGGCCCGTTATGCCGACCACGTCCCGTGGCAGGTCCTCGACCGCGCGCGACAGCGCGGGCTGCCCCTGCTTGCGGTTCTCAACCGCCTGCCGGTGGAGCAACAGGACGCGGCCGAGATCGCCGGCGACTACGAGCGCATGCTCGCGCGGCAGGGCTTCGACCAGTCCGGAGCGAACGGGGAGCTCGAGGTCGTCCCGATCGTGGAAGGCGCGATTGACACGTCGATCGACGGGATTCGGCCGAGCGCCGTGCGCCCCATCGCGGCGGCGGTCGACCGCCTGGCGACGAACAAGCGCAAGCGCCAGGAGCTCGCCCAGCGCGCGCTCGAGGGAGCGCTGCGCGGGCTCGTATGGCGTACCGAGGCGATCGCGGATGACGTGGAATCCGAGCGTGTGACGTTCGAGCGGCTCTCGGGGCAGGCGCTCGATGCCTACCGCGACCAGACCGAAGCGCTGCGAACGCGCGTCCAGCAGGGCCGATTCCTGCGTGACGAGGTGGTCCGGCAGTGGCACGAGTTCGTCGGGACCGGCATCGTGGCGCGCGGCCTCGCGTCCGGGATGGAGCGCCTGACGACGTCTGTACGGACGTGGCTGCGACCACCGCCGCCCGCGCCGGTTGACGAGGTCGAGGAAGGCGCATTCAGTGATCTGACTGCGGTCGCGATGAGCCACGCCCACGAAGCCGCTCGGCGCACGGCGACGGCCTGGAGCGGCGACCCGGTCGGATCCAGGGCGCTCGCCGCACACCCGAACCTGTGGGCCAACGACGACGAGTTCGCGGGCGATCTGCGCGGGAACCTCGAGCGCTGGATCGGCGAGATCGGGGCGTTGATCGGGCAGGAGGGCCATCGACGCCGCGGCTTCGCGCGCGCCGCCTCGCTGAGCGTGAACGTGCTGGGCGTGGGCGTCATGCTCGCCGCGTTCGGGACGACCGGCGGCCTCACCGGGGCGGAGTTCGGCATCGCCGCGGCGACAGCCGTGCTCAACCAGCGTCTGCTCGAGACGATCTTCGGCGAGGCGACGCTTCGAGCGCTTGTCAACCGGGCGCGCGACCGGCTGCTCGAGCTGCTCGACGACGCGATGGAGCGCGACCGATCCCGGTTCGACCGCGCGCTGGCACGGTTCGACCCAGAGGCGGAGCTCGCGCCGCAGCTGCGGACGCTGGCCGGCGAGGTCGCCGCCGCGCTGCGATGAAGCTCGACAGCTGCCTCGCGAATCTTCGCGAAGCCGTAGAGGCGTCGCGCACGCTGGGGCTCGACACCGCGTCGGCGGAGTCGGTCGTCCAGCGCGCGGAGATGCGGCTCGGATTCGCGGGGAGCACGTACGTCCTCGCGCTCGCAGGGGGTACGGGCGTCGGCAAGTCGACCCTGCTCAACGCGATCGCGGGCCGGATAGTGAGCCCGGTGCGCGCGATCCGTCCGACAACAGGCGAGCCCGTGGCGTGGGTCTCCAGCGCCCGGCGCCACGAGCTCGCGCCGATGCTCCAGTGGCTTGGTGCGCGGCACGTGGTCGGCCACGCCGTGCAGGAGCTCGCCCACGTCGCGATCATCGACCTGCCCGACTTCGACTCCGTGTTCGTCGAGCACCGCGCGACGGTCGAGACGCTGCTCCCGAGAGTCGACGCGCTCGCCTGGATCATCGATCCCGAGAAGTACGACGACGCGCGCCTGCACGACGGCTACCTGCGTCCCCTCGCACGTCACTCGGACCGCTTCCTGTTCGTCCTCAACAAGTCGGATCGGCTCAACGACGGGCAGGTCGAGGAGGTGCGCGCTGACCTGGAACGGCGGCTGGCGGCGGACGGAATCAACGGGCCGCCGATCTTCGTCCTCAGTGCGCGGGACACGACAGGCGAGTTCCAGGGGCTCCGCGACGCGCTCGCCGCAGCGGCGGATGCGAAGACGGTGATCGCCGACAAGTTGCGGGTCGACGCGCTGATCGCCGGGCGGCAGCTCGCCATCCAGGCCGGCCTCGACGGGGCGCATGGGGCGCCGCTCGTCGATCCCGAGCGCCGCGCGGCGGCGTTGTCGGCGGCGAGTGTCGGAGCGTTGGACACCGTGAACGTCACAGAGCTCACACGCCAGGCACAGGCCGCCGTCCGCCAGCGGTCGCGCCGGGTCGGAGCCGGCATCATCGGTCGCGCCTTCTCGATCTTCAACCGCGCATCGGGCCGCGAGCGCCGCAACGCCGACCCGGCCACGTTCCTCCGTGGCTGGAGGAGCCGCGGCACCCTCGCGCGTGCGGCGAACCCGATCCGGCAGCTTGCCAGCGAGGTGGCGCTCTCGGCGCCGCCCGGATGGCGGCCGCGGCTGATGGAGCTGTCCGCGGCGGGCCGGATCGAGGGCGCCGTGGAGGAGGCGCTCGATCGCGTGGCCGCGGAACACGTGCGCGCCGCCACGCCCCCGCAATCGCCGGTGTGGCCGCTGCTGGGCGGCGTGCAACTCGTCGCCACCGCGATGTTCCTGCTCGCGATCGTCTGGTTCGTGATGGTTCTGCTGGTGCCGGGGGCGGCGGTCTCGGCGATCACCGTTCCCGTCTTGGGGGCGGTGCCAGCGCCGCTCGTCCTGCTCGCCGTCGGCGCGATCGGCGGATACGCCGCCTCGCTGAGTGTGTCGACGCACGCCGATCTGGTGGGGCGCCGGTGGGCCAGACAGATCGCCGAGGACGTGCGGCAGAGCGTCACTCGAGCGGTCGACGAGCACGCCATGCGGCCGATCGACGAGCTCGACGAGGTCCGCGGCGAACTGCGGACGGCGCTTCAGCGGCTCACCATCACCTGCGGCGAAGACGATGAATGAGCCCGGCGACGATCATTGACTCAGCACCATGACGCCTGCTTTACTCGGCGACGCGTGCAGGAAGGCGGTTCTGGCTCGAGCGCGGCTCGAGCGGCTCCTGCAGCCGATGGGAGGGTCCTCTCCATGGCGGATGGCACGATCAAGAGGATCGTCCTGGACCGCGGTTTCGGGTTTCTCGAGGGCGACGACGGCAAAGAGTACTTTTTCCATATGTCCGGCCTGGCTGAGGGCCTGAGGATCGAGTCGCTCCGCGAGGGGCAGAAGGTGTCGTACGACACCGAACGCTCGCCGCGCGGGCCGCGCGCAACACGGGTGGCCGTCGCCGAGTGACGAGTGCCGGCACCGGCCGGCACTCAGGCTTCAGCTATCGAGGACGAAGGTCACCAGCAGGTTGACCTGGTACTCGGCGATCTGGTTGTTCTCGATCGAGACGCGCTGCTCCTTCACCCAGGCGCTGCGCACGTTGCGCAGGGTCTTGGTCGCTCGATCGATGCCCTGCTGAATCGCGTCTTCGAAGCCCTTGTTCGAGCTCACGCTGAGCTCGGTGACCCTGGCAACCGACATCGGTCCTCCTCCTCGTGCGGGCGTGCGTCAGTGGGGCGCGTGCGTGGCGCCCTAGCCTCGGAGTGGAGCAGGCGCCGTGCCGGAGACGGGTCACGACGTCGCGCCGTGGGTCGCCGTCCAGTCAAGCAGGTCGGTCGCGGTCCACGTGTTGACGACGCTCTCCGGCGCGACGCCGCACGCCGCCGCACGCTCGCAGCCGAACGGCTGCCACGCGAGCTGCCCAGGACTGTGAGCGTCGCTGTCGATGCTCACCCTGCAGCCGGCCTCGACGGCGAGACGCAGCAGGCGCTTGGGCGGGTCGAGCCGCTCGGGTCGCGAGTTGACCTCGACGGCCTTGTCGAAGCGCGCGCAGGCCGCGAAGACGAGATCCGCGTCGAACTCGGACTCCGGCCTGCCGCGCCTGGTGCGGAGTCGACCGGTGCAGTGGCCAAGGATGTCGCTGTGCGGGTTGGCCATCGCCGCGACCATTCGCTCGGTCATCGCCCGCCGCTCCATGCGAAGCTTGCCGTGCACGCTGGCGACGACGACGTCGAGGCGCGCGAGGAGTTCGTCGTCCTGGTCGAGCGTCCCGTCGTCGAGGATGTCGACCTCGATGCCGGTCAGGATCCGGAACGGCGCGAACTCGCGATTGAGCTCCGCGACGACGTCGAGCTGTCGCCGGAGACGCTCCTCGGAAAGGCCGTTGGCGACCGTCAGCCCGCGTGAGTGGTCGGTCAGGACGATGTATTCGTGGCCGAGCTCGATCGCGGCCTCGGCCATGACCCGTATCGGCTCGCCGCCGTCGGACCAGTCGGAGTGCGTGTGGCAGTCGCCACGCAGCGCGGCCACGAGCTCGGGGCCGAGCTCGCGAACCGGACGGCCGGCAGTCGCCTCCAGCCGCCGCAGGTAGACCGGTCGCACGCCGTCGAGCGCCTCGGCGATGACCCGCTCGGTCACGCTGCCGACGCCGGGCACGGTCGTGAGGCGGCCGCTCGCCGAGAGCTCACGGAGGTCGTCCTCGGCGACCGCCGCCACCGCGTCGGCGGCGCGACGGAATGCGCGGACGCGGAACCCCGGCTCCGCGGATCGCTCGAGCAGGTAGGCGATTCGCTTGAGCGCTGCAACCGGCTCGATCGGGTCGTCCGGGCTGGTCAAGAAACGTACCTCCGGGTAGCCTTCCGCCGATGGTCCAGCGGAACCGCGTCGATCAGACGCCGAACATCTGGGCGACGGCGCAGCGGCAGGTCGATATGGCGGCCGATCGACTCGGGCTTGACGAGCCGATGCGGCGCGTCCTGCGGGTCCCCAAGCGCGAGCTCACCGTCCACTTTCCGGTCACGATGGACGACAAGACCGTCGAGACGTTCACCGGCTACCGCGTTCATCACAACCTCAACCGCGGTCCGGCGACCGGCGGCGTGCGCTACCACGACCGGCTCTCGATCGACGAGGTCCGCGCTCTCGCGATGTGGATGACGTGGAAGTGCGCGATCGTCGACATCCCGTTCGGCGGGGCGATGGGCGGCGTCGTCGTCGACCCCAAGCGGCTGTCGCGGCACGAGCTGGAGGGACTCACCCGTCGCTTCGCCACCGAGATCAGCCCACTCATCGGTCCCGACAGCGACATCCCGTCCCCCGACGTCAACACCAACGCGCAGACCATGGCCTGGATCATGGACACCTACTCGATGCATCGGGGCCACACCATCAGCGGGGTCGTCACCGGCAAGCCGACTGCCATCGGCGGCACCCGAGGTGCCAAGGAGGCGACCGCCCGCGGCGTCACCTACGCGCTCGACGCGGCCCTGCGCGCACTCGAGCAGCCTTCGCGTGAGGCGCGGGTCGCGATCCAGGGGTTCGGAGACGTCGGATCGGCCATCGCGAAGATCCTCAACGCGGAGGGCATGCAGATCGTCGGGATCGGCGACGACCACGACGCCGTTCATGACCCCGTCGGGATCGACGTCGAGCGTGCGATCGTGTGGGCCGAGGACCACGGCCGTCGGGTGCGCGGCCTGAAGGGTCCCGAGGCGATCGAGTTGGGCGACCTGGTCGCGCTCGATTGCGACATCCTCGTGATGGCGGGCCTGCAGAACCAGCTCACGCGTCTCAACGCCGAGAACGTCCGAGCGCGGATCGTCGCCGAGGCGGCGAACGGACCGATCACCCCGGACGGCGATGCGATCCTGAACCGGCGCGGCACCTTCGTCATCCCGGACATCCTGTGCGCGACGGGCGGCGTGACGGTCAGCTATTTCGAATGGGTGCAGGACATCCAGTCCTTCTTCTGGTCCGACGAGGAGATCAACGAGAACCTGCGCAGCGTGACGACCGGGGCGTTCCACGGCGTGCTTGGGATGAGCCGCTCGGAACGAGTCGACATGCGCAGCGCCGCGTACATGGTCGCGGTCGACCGCGTGGCGCGCGCGACGAACCTCCGCGGCCTCTACCCGTGACCGACGACGCTGCCCGGCGCTGGAGCGAGCACCAGCGACGCTGGGAGGCCGAGCGGCTCGAGCCGGCGCTCCGTCGCTCGCCGGAACGCCGCAAGCGGTTCATCACGCAGAGCGGCGAGGAGATTGCGCGGGTCTACACGCCGGCCGACCTCGGCGACCCCGCAAACGACCCCGACCGCGGCCGCCCGCGCTACCGCCGAGCGCCGGATGACGCGGGGAGGACCGGCTGGGACGAGGTGGACGACGTTGGCCTCCCGGGTGAGCCGCCGTACACGCGCGGCATCCATCCGACCGGGTACCGCGGCCGGCTGTGGACGATGCGCATGTTTGCCGGATTCGGCACCGCGGAGGACACGAACGCCCGCTTCAAGAAGTTGATCGGCGCGGGCGGGACCGGGCTCTCGATCGCCTACGACATGCCGACCCTCTATGGGTACGACCACGACGAGCCGCAGGGCGAGGGCGAGTTCGGGACCTGCGGCGTCGCCGTATCGAGCCTGGCCGACATGGAGATCCTGCTCGACGGCATCCCGGTCGGCGAGATCAGCACGTCGATGACCATCAACTCCCCCGCCGCGATGATCTGGGCGATGTACATCGTCGCGGCCGAGAAGCAGGGCGTGCCACGCGCGCGCCTGGCGGGAACCCTTCAGAACGACATCCTCAAGGAGTTCATCGCCCAGAAGGAGTACATCTTCCCGCCGCAGCCAAGCCTGAGGCTGGTAACCGATACGGTCGAGTTCGGCACGCGCGAGATGCCGCTGTGGAACACGATCAGCATCAGCGGCTACCACATCCGCGAGGCGGGGTCCACCGCCGTCCAGGAGCTCGCCTTCACCATCGCGGATGGCATCGCGTACGTCGAGGACGCGCTTGCCCGCGGCCTGCGGTTCGACGATTTCGCGCCCCGGCTGTCATTCTTCTGGAACAGCCACAATGACTTGTTCGAGGAGATCGCCAAGTTCCGGGCGGCGCGCCGCATCTGGTACAAACTGTGTACCGAGCGTTTCGGCGCCGAGAACGAGCGGTCGACGTGGATGCGCTTCCACACCCAGACCGCCGGCGTCTCCCTGACGGCCCAACAGCCGCTCAACAACCTGACGCGCGTGGCGCTCCAGTCGCTGGCAGCCGCGCTCGGCGGGACGCAATCGATGCACACCGATGCGTACGACGAGGCGTGGGCAGTTCCCTCGGAAGAGGCCGCCCTCCTGGCCCTGCGCCAGCAGCAGATCCTGGCCGAGGAGTCCGGCGTCGCCAACACGGTCGACCCGCTCGCCGGCTCGTACTTCGTCGAGACGCTCACCAACCAGACCGAGCAGCGGGCATGGGCGTACATCGGCCAGGTCGACGAGATGGGCGGCATGGTGAAGGCAATCGAGGCCGGCTTCCCGCAGGCGGAGATCGCGGACGCAGCGTACAGACAGAGCCGCGAGCTGGAGGAGCACGAGCGCGAGATCGTCGGAGTCACCACGCACGCCGATCCGGACGAGGAGGTGACCGTGCCGCTCCTGACCATCTCGCCCGATCAGGAGCGGCGTCACCTCGACCGGCTGGCGCGGGTGCGGCGCGAGCGCGACGGCGATCGCCACGCCGCGGCGCTCACCCGGCTCCGCCAGGATGCGCGGAGCGGCCGAGTCAACCTGATGCCGGCCATCATCGAGGCGGTCGAGGGCTACGCGACGATCGGCGAGATGTGCAACCTGCTACGCGGGGTGTACGGGGAGTACCGCGAGCCTCTGGCCGTCTGACGCCGGTCGGTCAGCCCTCGCTGCGCTCGATGCGCGCCGGCGCGGGCGTCACCTCGCCCTGGTCGGCGCCGGCCGCCGCGACGTCCGTCGGCGTGGCATCGGTCGCCGTCGCACCGCGAAGATCGCTCGTCGACCCGTCGCCGGAGTCGCCGTCGCGTGCGGACAGGCCGGCGCGCGAAGCGGGCGCCGGCCCGACCGGGACGGCCGCCGTCCGCCTCGCCGTCGGTGCGAGCGCCGGCGCAGGCCTGATGCCGCCACGGCGCGTCCGCGACGGTGCGTGGTCCGCGGTGCGCGGCGATCCGGCGCCACGACCCTGAGAGCGCCCCGGAGCGCCGGCTGGAGCGAGTCCCGTGGGCGCGGTGACGAGGATGGCGAGCGGGCCATCGGCCTGGCGACGGCGCGCCTCGTAGAGCAGGAAGCCGCCGAGCCCGAGGATCCAGAGCAGGAGATACGCGAACAGGAACACGACCGGGTTGAGGCCCGCCACCGTGAGAACGGCGGCGACCACGACCGCACCCGCGGCGTAAGCAAGCCACGGCGATACGCGCACGAACCGTGTCACCAGGTCGCCGAGCCCGGCCGCGATGTAGACCTGGGCGACCAGCGCGAGGGCGACGATCAGCAGCGCACCGATGAGCGCGATGAAGAGCAACGCTCCGCCCAGCGGCCCGGCGACCTGGGCGACGACCACGGACAGGAGCACGAGCACAATCACGAGCAGGAACTGCCCGATCCAGCCGGCGAGTCCGGCGCCGAGCGCGAGCAGCGGGCGCGTCCGAAGCTCACGCCCGATCCCGACGATCGATGCGGGGCGCAGTAACAGCATCAGCCAGCCCAGCAGGAGCAGTCCCGCCGTCAGACCGGCGAACGTGACCAGCGGGTGCTCGGGGAGGATCGAGCCCGGTCCAGTCGCTCGTGCCGGCTGCGTCCGTTGAAGGACGCCGCCGATGGCGGCGCCGCTGTCGACGTCAGCCTCGTGGGCCGACGTATAGCGGACGTCGCCGCTGACGCGCGCGGTCGGGCCGAGCGTGAGGTTCTCCAGGTTGCTCTCGACGTCGCCGCGCACGGTTCCGTTGATGCGGAGGTCTCGGGCATCCGCAATGAAATCTCCGGCGACCGTCCCGTTGATGTCGGCGGTTCCGAGGCCGCCGGCGACGTCTCCGCCCACGCGCGCCTCATCGTCGATCGTGAGCGTCCCGGCCGAGGCGACCAGGTCGCCGGCGATGTCGCCCGAGACGGTCACGTCGCCGGCGGCTGCACGCACCGAGCCACCGGCGGTCCCGCCGAGGCTGACGCTCGCGCCGGCCGCATCGATCGAGCCGGTGACCTCGCCGTTGAGCTCGATGGTGAAGGCCGATGCGACGAGGTCGCCCTCGACCGTGCCGTTGACCACCACCGAGCGCCCGAAGGCGAACAGGTCGCCGTGGATGGTCTCGTTGGCGTCGATGCGGACCGCGTCGCCGCCCTCGAAGTCGGCGGCAACCGCCGTCGAGGCCGCGAGTGGCAAGAGGCAGGCCGCGAGCGCCGCGGCGCGACTGGTTGCGAGCGCGAGCCGGCGCATGTGGTCCTCCTGCCGAGCGGGACAGCCGTTCTCCGGCGGCTGCGTCGGACGCCATGATACGGGTCTGCACCGCAAATTCGGGAGGGGATAGTTGGCCCAAGCGGGGCCGCGACCGTGAGGCTTCACCTCGTCGACGGGACGTTCGAGCTGTTCCGCGCGTACTTCGGGCGACCGATGCAGCGCGCGCCCGACGGCCGCGCGATCAACGCCGTGCAGGGGCTGCTCGACAGCACGCTCTCCCTGATGCGCGAGCCCGACGTGACGCATGTCGGCGTTGCGACCGACTACGTGATCGAGTCGTTCCGGAACGACCTCTACCCGGGATACAAGACCTCCGCCGGCGTACCGGCGGATCTGCTCGCGCAATTCCGCCTCGCCGAGCGCGGGCTCGAAGCCATCGGCGTGACCGTGTGGCCGATGGTGGAAGACGAGGCGGACGACGCGATCGCCACCGCCACCGCGCGATGGGGCGATGATCCTCGCGTCGAGCAGGTGGTGATCTGCACGCCGGACAAGGATCTCGCGCAGTGCGTCCGGGACGGGCGCGTCGTCATGCGCGACCGGATGCGTCGCAGCACGCTCGACGAGGAGGGGGTGATCGCCAAGTTCGGCGTGCCGCCGGCGTCGATCCCGGACTACCTCGCGCTCGTCGGCGACAGCTCGGACGGATACCCGGGGCTGCCGGGCTGGGGTGCGCGCTCCACTGCCGCCGTGCTTCGTGTGTTCGGCGGCATCGACGCCATCCCGGACAGCGTGGCGGAGTGGCCGGCGGGGATCCGGGGCGCGGCGCAGCTCGCCGCCGTGCTGCGCGACCGACGCCCGGAGGCACTTCTCTATCGGGAGCTCGCCCGGCTGCGGACCGACTCGCCGATCGACGGCTCGCTCGACGATCTCGAGTGGCACGGCGTCCCGCGCGCCGCCTTCCTCGCGTTGTGTGACGAGCTCGGACTCACCGCGGTGCGCGGCCGTCCGCACCGCTGGCGGTCGTGAGACGCCTCAGTCGAGGAGGCCGGCCTCCGACGCGCGCCGGACGATGAGCTCGGCCGCGGCCGCGTCCTGCGCCGCCAATCCGACGCTCTTGAAGACCGTCACGGCGGACCGTTCGCGCGCGCCAGCGTCGAGCGAACCGATCTCGACCAGCCGCGACGCGTCGATCGCTCCGGCGTCGATTGCCGCCAGGACGTCGCCGGCCTCGGCCAGCGCAGCCTCGCGGCTGTCGACCGTTACGAGCGAGGCGCGGGCGAAGAGCCCGACGGGCAACTCGACCATTCCGGGCCGAAACGCGCCGATGCCGTTCACATGCGCACCGGGTTCCACCCACGCCGCGTCGAGCACCGGCACGCTCGACGTGGTCGCGCAGCACACCACGTCCGCGCCGCGGACCGCGCGCTCCGCCGATGCCGCCGCGCCGACGACGACGACGGGCGCGAGCATGTCACCGAGTCGCGTGGCCAGCTCGTCGCGGCGCGCCGACGGCGCCCAGACGCGCACCTCCCTGATCTCACGCACGGCGCATACCGCGCGCACCTGCCACTCCGCCTGGCCGCCCGCGCCGATCATCGCGAGGACGCGCGAGTCGTCTCTGCTCAGGAGTCGCGTCGCGGCGCCGGTGCCTGCGCCGGTGCGGAGGAGGGTCAGCGCATTGCCGTCCAGCAGCGCCCTGGGCGTCCCGGTATCGGCGTCGACCCACACCACCAGGGCCTGCACGGTGGGGAGGCCGAGCTCGCGGTTGCCCGCGACGATCGAGACGACCTTCACCGAGACCCCCGACGCCCCCTCGCGGACCCCCGGCATGATCAGGAGGTCGCCCCCGGAAAGCGCGATGCCCGCCCGGAGCGGCGATCGGTCCCGCCCGTTCGCGACGTCGCGGTAGGCGCTATCCACGACGTCGACGAGCTCGGCGAGCGGCGCCAGCGACTCGATCGTGGTGGCGTCGAGGTAGCGCATCGGTCGAGTCTATGGCGGCACGCGGCTTGCGTGATGGCAGCCGACGAACGTCAAACGTGGCGCCCGCCACCGCAAGGAGACAGGCGAATGCTCGGAAGGATCGGCGACGAGATCGGCGATCTCGTTGCTCTGATACGCAACCTCATCCTGCTCACCGCGACTGCCGCAGTCTACAAGGAGCTGCGCACGCCGCCGGCGCAGCGCACGTGGAACGGTCGGCTCTTCGGGGTGGTCCCGTACGACTTCCGGCTCCCGAGCGTCGATCGGCTCCGCGAGGCGTACTGGAATACCGAGAGCGACACGGTGCTCACCGATCGGCCGCTCGGCGTCGGTTGGGCGGTCAACGTTCCGCCGCTCCTCCGGCGCATCGGCCTGATGAGCGAGCGGCGGCCGGCGGCCCGCAGCGCGCCCGGCGGCACGCCCACCGTCTGACTCGCCGCCGCCGGAGCGACCGGCGGTTCTGCGTTACGATCGGACGGCCGATGTCGCTCTTCCCCGTCCTGCTGGTGGTGCACGTCGCGCTCGCCGTCGCGCTCTTCCTGCCGAGCCTGATCCTGCCGTTCGTGCTAGGCGCGGGTCATCCTCGAGGCGACGCGGAACGGTGGCCGGTTCGGTCGTTGCTCGCGATGCAGGGCACCGGCGCGGTCGTCATCGGCGCGGGGCTCGCGGCGACCGGGAGCGGCCTTGTTCTCGTGCTGGGGCCGGCGCTCATCGGCCGCCCCTGGCTCGTAGCCGCGCTCGCCATCTATGCCGTGAACCTGCTGATCGCCGCCTTCATCTCGCGTCCCAGCCTGCGGCGGCTCGCCCGCCTGCCCGCGGGGCGCGACGAGGAGTGGCGACACCTGGCGCGCCGTCAGCGGTGGATCGCGTACGGAATGGCTGGGGCCACCGGCGTAATCGGCCTGCTCATGACGGCCAAGCCGCGGCTCTGGTGACCCGGTGACACTCCAGCTCCACGACGCCCTTCGCGGCGAGGTGACGACCTTCGCTCCGATCGGCGGAGGACCCGTCGGCGTGTACGTCTGCGGCATCACGCCCTACGACACCGGCCACCTCGGGCATGCGTTCACGTACGTCCATTTCGACGTCCTGAACCGCTACCTGCGCCATCTCGGGTACGAGGTTCGGTACGTCCAGAATCTGACCGATGTCGACGACGACATGCTGCGCAAGGCACGCGAGGTCGGCGAGGACTACCGGGCCCTGGGCAATCGCAACGTCGCATCCTTCTTGGGCGAGATGGACGCGCTCAACTGGCTCCGTCCCGACGTCTATCCGCGCGCCACCGAGCACATCGAGCCGATGCAGCGCCTGATCGCGAAGCTCCTCGAGCGCGGTCACGCCTACCTCGGCGCGGGAAGCGTCTTCTACGACGTCGCGAGCTTTCCTGACTACGGCGCCCTCTCGCGCATCCCGCGCGACGAGATGCTTCCGATCGCTAACGAGCGCGGCAACGTCCCGGACGCTCCCGGAAAACGCGACCCGCTCGACTTCGTACTCTGGCAGCCGTCGGCGCCCGATGAGCCATCGTGGGACTCGCCATGGGGTCGCGGCCGTCCCGGGTGGCACATCGAGTGCTCGGCGATGGCGATGGAGTACCTCGGGGAGCGATTCGAGATTCACGGCGGAGGCTCGGACCTGGTCTTTCCGCACCATGAATCCGAGATCGCGCAGGCCGAGGGCGCAACCGGGGTGCGTCCGTTCGTCGAACACTGGATGCACACCGGCATGGTCCGCCACGAGGGCGACAAGATGAGCAAGTCGCTCGGAAATCTCGTCCTGGTGCGCGACCTGCTTCCGGACTATTCCGCGGAGGCCATCCGCCACTACCTGCTGTCGCACCACTTCGCATCGGCGTGCACCTTCGACGAGTTACGGCTCGCCGAATCGGCCAGGGCGGTGGACGCGCTACGCCACGCGGTGAGCGTCGCCGCGGCGGCGGAGGAGGGCATGCCGCCCACACCGGTCGCGGAGCTGCGCGAGGAGTTCGGCGCGGCGATGGACCGCAACCTCGACACGCCGGCCGCGCTGACGGTTCTGGCGAGCCTCGCCGGCTGCGCGACCGATCCGGGGTGTCCCGACGACGTGCGCGCCCACGCCGCGGCAGCCGTCCACGAGTTGGGCGAGTCGGTGCTCGGCCTGCGCCTCGGCGGCGGCGCCGAGGTCCATCGAGACGAAAACAAGCCGAAGGCAGCTCGCGCGCACACCGGCTGATGAAGTCCGGTGACGATCGCCCCGTCAGCGTCCGTCTGGGCCAGGTCGTTCCGCCGGATGATCCCGAGGACTGGCGGCGGCCCCTGACATGGGTGGCCGCGCTCGGCATGCTGGCGGCACCGCTCCTCGCGCTCGCCTGGTTCGGGCTCTGGCCGCCCGAGAGTGCGGTGCGCACGCCCGCGACCTGGCTCGTCGCCGTCGTCCTTGTCGCGGGCGCCACGGCGGCGGGCGTCACCCAGCCAGGAACGTGGCGCGCGACTGGGGCGACCTTTGGAGCGGCGCTCTTCGGGGCGGTGGCGACCGTCGCCGTCGGATCGACGCTGACGCCCGGCGCCGGCGCGGCCGCTTATGCGCTCACGCACGCTGCGGGCGCGTCCGCTGCCGGACTCGTCGGCGCCGCGGCCGCGACACCGCTCGTCGGGATGGCCGCCGTTCGGCGCGCGCGGCTGGCGCTCACGCTCGCCGCTTCCGCGATCGGTGCGGTGACGGCGGTCGTCGTCGTCGACCTCGTCATGTCCGCCGGATGAGCGGCTCGGTCGGTCGCGGTGCAAACTCCTAGGCTGGCGTTTTGCGCGACAGCCGCTGTGCCAACCCGCCGGCCACGAGCGCGGCGCCCAGCGCGAAGATCGCGAGTGCGCCAACGACCCGGAACGTCTGGCCGCCGAACGCCTCGGCGAAGACGAGGAACGCGATCACACCGCCGGCGGCGATCCCCGACCCGATCCATTTGAAGGCGGGCGCGTCGGCGATCCACCCGGCGAGGTACAGGCCGGCGCCGATGCCGAACGGCAGCACCGTCCAGAGGTAGCGCCAGTCCGCCCATCGGTCGCCGACGCTCGTGTACAGCAGGACGCCGCCCACGGCGGCGAGCACGGCGCCGGGGACGACCATCCCGGCGCGCACCCGGCGGTCCTGCCGACCGAAGAACGCCGGCACGATGAAGAAGGCCGAAAGGCCGAGCACCAGGACGGGCCAGTAGCGCCACAGCTCCGCGCTGATGCCGAGGGTCTGGAGCCACCGGCTCAGCGGGTCCGCGGCGAGGACCAGGACGCCCATGACCAGCAGCATGATCCCGACGAGCAGCTCGACCGAGCGGCTCACGCCTCGCCCTCCCATGCCGGCTGCGGCATGCGCAGCTCGCGGTCGCGGCGGTACCCGAGCAGGTAGTCTGCCTGCATCAGGGTGTGGATCTGACTCGTGCCCTCGTAGATCACCGACCCCTTCGCGTTGCGCAGGTAGCGCTCGACCGGGTACTCGTTGCTGTACCCGTAGGCGCCGTGGACCTGGATCGCATCCAGCGCGGATGCGACCGCGTGATCGGTGCAGAACCACTTGGCCATGCTCGTCTCGCGCGTGTTGCGCACGCCGCGGTTCTTGAGCCAGCCGGCCTTCCAGACGAGGAGCCGGCCTGCCTCGATCCCCTGCTCCATGCGCGCCAGCATCTGCTTGACCAGCTGGTGACGCCCGATCTCGTCGCCGAAGGCCTTGCGTTCGTGCGCATACCGGACCGATGCCTCCCGGCATGCGACGGCCAGCCCGACGCTGCCCGCGGCGACGGTGTAGCGGCCCTGGTCGATCGCGCTCATGGCGATCGTGAACCCCTCGCCCTCCTCACCGACACGGTTCTCGACCGGAACCTCGCAGTCGCTGAAGTAGAGGATCCCCGTGTTCCCGGCACGGACGCCGAGCTTGCCGTGCAGCGACTCGCTGCTGAACCCAGGGAAGCCGCGCTCGACGATGAAGGCAGTGATCCCGCGGTGTCCCTTCGATCGGTCCACGGTCGCGAACGTGAGGACGTGATCGGCCGTGTCGCCAAGGCTGATCCAGACCTTCGAGCCGTTGAGGGTGTACCGATCGCCATCGCGTCGTGCCGTGGTCGACAGGTTGGCGGCGTCCGACCCGACGCCCGGCTCGGTGAGCCCGAACGTCGCGAGCTTCTCGCCACGCGCCTGGGGGACCAGGTAGCGCTGCTTCTGCTCCTCGCTCCCCCACTGGAGGAGCGTTAGCGAGTTCAGCCCGGTGTGGACCGAGAGGATGACCCGGAACGCCGTGTCGGCGCGCTCCATCTCCTCGCACAGCAGCGCGAAAGCGATGTAGTCGAGCCCGGCGCCGCCGTACCGCTCGGGGATCGGCAGCCCGAGCAGGCCGGCCGTGCCCATCCGCTCGTAGATCCCGCGGTCGTAGGTCGCGGACTCGTCGAGCTCGCGGATCCGGGGGAGGATCTCGCGCTGCGCGAACGTCCGGGCTGCGCGCTGTGTGTCACGCTGCTCGTCGGTGAGGGACAGGTCGACCATGCGCGCTCCGAGCGGGCGTTCGGGACGGCGAAATTCTAGCGGGCGATTTGACGCTCGCCGCCGGTGCGGTCCACGATATCGATCTATCCCGACGAATCCGGTCGGGATTCCCGTGGAGGAGCTGCCTTGGACCTCGGTGCCCTGACGAGCGGTCTGCTGACCGGCCTGCGCGAGGGCGTCGAGGCCGCCCTGATCGTCGGGATCATCCTCGCCTACCTCGCCAAGACGGGGAACGGGCGCCACTTCCCGAAGATCTGGCTCGGAGCGGGTGGCGCCGTCGCCGTCAGCCTCGCGCTCGGGGTCGTGCTGTTCATGACGCTGGGCGAGCTCGAAGAGCCGTACGAGCAGATCTTCGAGGGCATCGCGATGCTCCTCGCAGCGTCCGTCGTCACGTGGATGCTGTTCTGGATGCGCCGGCAGGCCGCGACGGTCCGGAGCGACCTGCACGAGCGCGTGGACCGCGTGCTCACGGAGGGCACGGCGTGGGGACTGACGGTCCTGGCGTTCACGGCGGTCATCCGCGAAGGCGTCGAGACGGCTCTCTTCCTTCTGGGCCAGGTCACCGCCTCTGCCGAGCGTGGCGACCTCGGGAGCCTGAGCGTGCTGGTCGGCGCACTGGTCGGCCTCCTCGCTGCGGTGGCCCTCGGCTACGCTCTGTACCGCGGGAGCCGCCGCGTCAACGTACGCACGTTCTTCCGCTGGACCGGCATCGCCCTGATCTTCATCGCCGGAGGGCTCCTCAGCCACGCGATCCACGAGTTCATCGAGGTCGATGTCATCACGGTTGGAACGGAGACGGCGTTCGACATCAGTGGAGTCCTGCCACACGAGCCCGACGAGAGCATGATCGGCGCGTTCCTGCGGGCCCTGCTCGGGTATTCGTCTCAGCCCGAGATCGCCACCCTGTTCGTGCACGTGGCCTACGTGGTGGTCGTCCTGTGGATCTATCTCCGGCCCATCCGGCCCACCCCGGCCCCAAGGCGCTCCGGACCGGAGGTCGCCGGGGCCTGACCGGCCGAGACCCGGCCCGCGCGCAAGTGGACTCCGCCGCCGTGCGGCGCGCGGCTCTCGGCTTCGTCGTCGCGATCGGGCTCGGCAGCCTGCTCGCCGACGTTGTCTACGAAGGTGCCCGGAGCATCGTCGGTCCGTACCTGCTGAC
>JBHENJ010000045.1:0-20916 GCA_046262115.1 Candidatus Limnocylindria bacterium
GAGTCGCGCGCGCTCCGCACGCGGCAGCGTCCCATATGCGACCTCCCGGATCAGGATGTGCCGGAACGCAAACCGGTCGCCGCCCGCAGGGCGCACGAGGTCGCGCTCCAGCAGTTCATCCACCGCATCCTCGGGGCCGCCGTCGAGCGCCGGCTCCAGCGCGCGCACCCCGGGCAGTCGGAACGCGCGGCCGAAGATCGAGCCCAGCTGAAGGACTCGACGTTGCGCCGCCTCCAGGAGGTCGAGGCGCGCGAGGACCGTCGCCTGCACGGTGTCCGGCAGGGTCGCGATGGCAGCCTCGATCTGGGCCGGATCGTCGAGCGTGAGGGCGCGCTCCGCGATGGCGCGGACGATCTCGCCGGCATAGAACGGATTGCCCTCCGAGCGCTCGACGACCACGGGCACCAGCGCCGGGGCGGGGCCCTCGAGGAGCTGCTCCACCAGCTGGGCAACCGCGCCGTCGTCGAGCGGCTCGAGCGAGAGCGACACGTAATTCCGCCGGCCCCCGCCCCAGTTCGGACGGCGGTCGAGGAGCTCGGGGCGCGTCAGCGCGATCATGAGCAACGGCGCGTCGGTGCGCGGATGGAGGACGAACTCCAGCAGGTCCAGCAGGCTGTCGCTGGACCAGTGCAGGTCCTCGATGACGAGCACCAGCGGACGCTGAGCCGCAGCCAGCTCCACGAGCGTTCGCCACGCGACGAACAGCGCGGAGCGATCGGTGACATCGGTCTCCGAGGCGCCGATGGTGGCTGCCAGCAACTCCGCGGTGCGGTCCGCGGTCGCGTCACCCGCGTCCTGGAGCCAGGCGGCGGCGCGCGAGCGCACGGCTTCCGCATCGGTCTCATCGGGAAGCTCGAGGAGGCCGAGCAGGAGCGCACGCAGCGGCCAGTAGGTGAGTCGCTGCCCGTAGGGCACGCACTGGGCCACCGCAATGCGCGCGTCGTCGCGCAGCGCGGGGAGCGCTTCCAGGAACGCCTCGAGCAGCCGCGTCTTTCCGGCCCCCGGCGGGGCGATGAGGCTCGCCATGAACGGCCGGCGCTCTGAGAACGCACGTCGCGCGACGAGTTGGAGCTGTGCGAGGTCCGCCTCTCGGCCGATCAGGGCGACGCGTCGACTGTCGAGCGCGCGCCTGTGGTCGGCACGGGACATGAGCGGGACCACCTCCAGACGCTCGGCCTTTCCGCGCAGCTCGATCTCGGAGGGATCGCCGAAGGCGAATCCGCCGCCGGCCGCGCGTGCCGTCCGTTGTGTGCAGAGGATCTCCCACGCTCCGGCGGCCTGCTGGAGCCGTGCCGCCACGTTGACGGCGTCGCCGGTGATCAGGAAGTCGTGCGCGGCTGCATCGCGGGTGGCCACCACCTCGCCGGTGTTGAGCCCGATGCGGATCGACAACCGCTCGCCGATGGTCGGGTCCTGTTGAGCGCGGTCGCGAAGCTCGAGCGCGGCCGATGTGGCCCGCGTCGCATCGTCGCCATGTGCCTGCGGCAGCCCGAAGATCGCCATCACCGCGTCGCCGATGAACTTCTCCACCGTTCCGCCGTGAGCGGTCACGACGTCGCGGGCGATGGTGAAGAATCGTCCCAGCAGGCCGCGCAGGTCCTCCGGGTCGAGCGACTCGCCGAGCGCCGTCGAGCCGACGACGTCGGCGAACAGCACGGTGACGAGGCGGCGCTCCTCCATGGTGGCCATCCTACGGCCGCCCAGCGAGGCCGCGACCGATCGTCAGGCGCGCCGGAGCAGGTGGGGCGTGAGCCGGACGCGCAACTCGCTCCTGGGGAGCGCTCCGACGAACCGGTCGACGGGCCGGCCGTCGCGTAGGACCACCAGCGTCGGGATGCTCCGCGCCTCGAACCGCATCGCGGTGCGCTGGTTGTCGTCGACGTTGACCTTCAGGACCTTGAGCCGCCCGGCGAACTCGCGCGACAGCTCCTCGACGATGGGCCCGACGATGCGGCACGGGCTGCACCACGGCGCCCACAGGTCGACGAGCACCGCCACGGACGAGCGAGCCTCCACGTCGAAGGTGTCATCGGTCGCGTTCACCACCCATGGCAGCGGCTTGCCGCACGACCCGCAGTGCGGCGCGCCGCGCGCGCTGGGCATGATCCGGTTGCGCTTGCCGCACTCGGCGCAAGCGAGAACCGATACGGGGGCGGCCGCGTCCGTGCCGGGCTGCTCGGTCGCGGTTCCGGCGCCGGTCGTCGGTGTCGCCTTGGCCATAGACGATTCATAGCTGCCGGCGAACATGCGCGCAAGCGCGCGGTAGGGGTTCGTGCGGCCACTCGACGGGCGTGCGCAATCGCGTTGCGGCGCCCCGATGACGGTGCCAGCATGGAACGCGGCATGCGGCTTCCCATCTTCCCGCTCCACACCGTCGTGTTCCCGCACCTGCCGCTGCCCCTCCATATCTTCGAGCGGCGCTATCGCTCGATGACCCAGGACCTCCTGCGGCCGCACAACCCGTTCGAGGGCCGCTTCGTGGTGGCGATGATCACCGAGGGACAGGAGGTCGACGAACAGCCCCGCTCGCACTCCGTCGGGACGATCTGCGAGGTACGGCGGGCGGAGCGCCTCGCCGACGGGCGGTACGCGATGCTGGCGGTCGGCGTCGGCCGCGCCAGGATCGGTCCCGTCGACACCAGCGGCCCGTATGCCACCGTCGAGGCCACGCCGCTCGAGGAGCTCGCCGGGGAGCAGGCGGAAACGCTCCTCCCGAGCGCCCAGGCTGCGCTCGACGGCTACCTCGACACCGTGAAACAGTACGTGGCCAGTGCAGCGTCTCTCGGGAAAGAGTCACCGGAGATCCAGGACGTGGCCGCTTCGCTCGATCAGGTCCTCCAGCCGATCCACCTGCCGGACGATCCGCTGGCCGCGAGCTACGCCATCGGCGGCGTGCTCCAGATTGAGCTGACGCGGAAGCAGCAGCTTCTCGAGATGCCCGATGCCGCCAGCCGTCTCCGAGTCGAGATCGAGCTGCTGCGCCGCGAGGCGCGACTGCTCCGCGACGGTGCCCTCCCACCGGTGACCACGAACGACCTCTCGTACAACCCCAACTGACCGATGCGTGCCATTCCCCCGGCGCTGACGCCGCTTCTCGGCGTAGTCCTGATCGCCGCCTCGTGCGGGCAGGCGCCGGGGCCTGAGACGCCCGGCACGTCCGCCTCGGCCGCTCCCAGCGCGGGCGCCAGCTCGACCGCGAGCGCCGCGACGGACGAGCCGCAGGCGTCACGCAGCGCCGATCCGTCGCCATCGGCCGCACCGACGTCCGAGTACAGGGTCCAGCCGGGTGACACGTTGTCGCGTATCGCGGCGCGCTTCGGCGTGACCATCGAGCAGCTGCAGGCCTCGAATGCGGAGCGCTACCCGAGCCTCGTCGACGACCCAGCCACGCTCGGAGTCGGGTGGGCGCTGATCGTGGCCGGCGACGCATCGGTCCCGCCTTCCGAAGGTGCCGAGCCCCCGCCCCCAACCGAGCCTCCCAGCACGCTGGACTGCAATGCCGGCGGCCGTGTCGCGGCGGGCGAGGAGCAGGTCTTCAGCACCATCCCGAACGCGGGGCCGGGCGTTGCGCTCACCTTCGACATGGGCGGCCGAATCGACCCGGCGGTCGAGATCATGAACTTCCTGGTCGACAACGGCGTGTGCGCGACGATCTTCCCGACCGGCGTGATGAGTCAGACCGAAGAGGGCCGGCAGGTCCTCGAGATCATTCGCCAGCACCCCAACCAGTTCGAGCTCGGCAACCACACGATGTATCACTGCGACCTGCTCCACGGTGGGGGCGGGTCGCCCAACAGCGACCCGTGCCCCGTCGACCGCCCCTCAGCCGCGTTCGTCCAGGGTCAGCTCCGCAACGCCGCGGCGATCCTCAGCGACCTCGGTGGTCAGGATCCCGCGCCGTACTGGCGGCCGCCGTACGGCGCGTACGACCAGGGAGTGCTGGATGCCGCCGCTGCGGCCGGGTACACGAAGACATTCATGTGGGACATCGACACGGTCGACTGGAAGCCAATCGAGGACGGCGGCCCGACCGCCGAGCAGATTGCCGGGCGCGTAGTGAACGGGGCCGTCGACGGGTCGAACGTGCTGATGCACCTGGGCGGGTACAACACCCTCGACGCGCTGCCGTCGATGGTGGCCGGCCTCCGCGAACGCGGCTTCATCCTGACGTCGCTCTCCGACATGCTCGAATAAGCGCGGCGCGTCCCGCGCGGCGCCGGCCCGCCGTGGACCGCCGCGAGCGGCGTCGGCTACGCTACCGGCCTCGTTCGGGACGAATTGTTCGTGGCGTGTCCAAATTGTGGTGCCGAGGGCCCGGGCGGGCCTGAAGTTTCTGCCTCCGCTGCGGCACCCGCCTGGCGGCGGACCGATGTCCGAGCTGTGGATCGCCGGCTGAGCCTGGCGCGCAGTTCTGCGGCGAGTGTGGCACCGTGCTCGCGTCAACGAGCCTCGCGGAGGGCGCGGCCGGCCCTGCCGCAGGGGTGACCGGATCGCGGCCTGCGCACGTGCCCGAGGTGGACGTCGCGGCCGCCACCGCCGAGCGACGTCTCGTATCGATCCTGTTCGCCGACCTGGTTGGGTTCACGGCGCTCTCCGAGTCGCGCGACGCGGAGACGGTCAGGGAGCAGCTGACGCGGTACTTCGACGCCGCGCGCGAGATCGTCGGACGCTACGGAGGGACGGTCGAGAAGTTCATCGGCGACGCCGTCATGGCGGTGTGGGGAGCTCCGACCGCACACGAGGACGACGCCGAGCGCGCGGTCCGGGCGGCACTCGACCTCGTGGAGGCCGTGCGTGGGCTCGGAAGCAGGCCGGACGAGCTCCAGGCCCGCGCGGCGGTCCTGACCGGCGAGGCCGCCGTTACCATCGGAGCGGAAGGCCAGGGCATGGTTGCCGGCGATCTCGTGAATACCGCCAGTCGCCTGCAGAGCGCCGCGCCGCCCGGGAGCGTGCTGGTCGGGCAATCGACGCGCGATGCGGCGAGCGTCGCCATCTCGTTCGAGCCGATCGGTGAACAGGCGTTGAAGGGCAAGTCCGTGCCTGTGCCGGCGTGGCGCGCCGTCCGCGTGGTCGCACGGCGCGGGGGAGCCGGGCGCTACGAGGGGCTCGAGCCGCCCTTCGAGGGCCGCGACGAGGAGCTCCGCCTCGTCAAGGAGCTCTTCCACGCCACCGAGCGCGAGCGCCGCCCGAGGCTGGTCACCATCCTCGGGCAGGCAGGCAGCGGAAAGAGCCGCCTGATCCGCGAGTTCGAGAAGTACACGGATGGCCTCGTCGGGGCGATCCAATGGCACACCGGGCGGTCACCGTCGTACGGCGAAGGGGTCACCTTCTGGGCATTGGGCGAGATGATCCGCAAACGGGCTGGCCTCGCCGAGACCGATGACGAAGAGACGACCCGCGGGCGGATCGCGGCCACGCTCGCCGACGATGTTCCTGACGAGGGCGAGCGCCGCTGGATCGAGCCGCGGCTCCTCGAACTGCTCGGCGTCGGGGAAGGTCGCAGCGGCGAGCGCGAAGAAGTGTTCGCGGCGTGGCGGGCGGCGGAGGCGCTCACCGGCTTCAGTGACTCGACGCGCGAGCTCCGAGAGCTGGGCGTCACATTCCTGGTGGCGCTTTCGGATCTCGACGTGCTGGCAACCGTGGGCGCCGATGCGGCAGCGGCGCGGTCGGCCGCCGAGGCCGAGGCACGCGAGATCCTCGGCGGGCTGCGAGCGACCGCCCTGCTGGCGCGGCTCGACGCGCTCCTGGCCGGGACGCCCGCCGCGACGAGCCGATCGAGCGAGCATGCCACAGCAGCCACACGACAGACCGCGGCCGAAGCGGCCGCGGGACGCCCGGAGGAGCGGCGCTAGCCGCCGGTCTCGCGAACCCCCGCCGTCTGTCGAGGCGCGGTCGCGAGCGCCTCTGCGAACAGTTCGACGGCGCGGTCGACGGCGGTACGGTCGACGATCAGCGGCGGTGAGAAGCGCAACGAAGCGTCGCCGCACTCGAGCAGGAGCAGACCGCGCTCGAAGGCCGCCTGCTGAACCGCGTTCGCCTCGCTGCCGCTGTGGAACTCCACCCCGACCATCAGGCCGACGCCGCGGACGTCGCGGACGCGGTCGCTCTGTGCCGATGCCCGCTCGAGACCCTTGCGGAGCGGAGTGCCCATCTCGCCGGCGTTCTTCATCAGCTCGTCCTCGATGAGCTCGAGCGTCGCAAGCGCGGCCGCGGCGCAGACGGGGTTGCCCGCGAACGTGCTTCCGTGCGCGCCCGGCTGCCACGTCCACAGCGACTGGCGTCCCATGAACGCGCCGATCGGCATGCCACTGGCGATGCCCTTGGCGGTCGTGACGATGTCGGGCTCCACGCCCGCGTGCTCGATCGCCCACCATCGGCCCGTCCGACCCATGCCGGACTGCACTTCGTCCACGACGAGGAGGATTCCGTGCTCGTCGCAGATCTGGCGCAGACCGCGAAGGAAGGCCGCGGGCGCAGGAAAGTAGCCACCCTCGCCCTGGATCGGCTCGACGACGATCGCCGCGACGTCGGTGGCGGAGATCCATCGGCCGAGCACGCGCTCGCGAAGGGCCTGGAGCTCCTCGGTCCCGTCGCCGCCAGTTCCTTCGCGCCACGAGCGAACGCGCGGGAACGGCGCGTGGAACACGGACGGCATCAGCGGCGCGAAGCCCGAGCGCTGGCGAATCTTGCTGTTCGTGAGAGCGAGCGAGCCCAGCGTGCGGCCGTGGAACGCGCCCTCGAACGCTATGATTCCGGGCCGTCGGGTGTGATATCGGGCCAGCTTGATCGCGCCCTCCATCGCCTCCGTCCCCGAGTTCGTCAGGAAGACGCGTGCGTGCTCCTTGAACGGCGCGATGGCGCTGAGACGCTCGCACAGCTCCACGTAACGCGGCTCGTAGAAATCGGTCGCCGCGATGTGGATGAGCTCCGCGGCCTGGCGCTGGATTGCGTCGACGACCCGCGGGTCGGCGTGCCCGGTGCTGCACACCGCGATCCCCGCGGCGAAGTCCAGGAAGCGGTTGCCGTCGACGTCCTCGACCACGTAGCCGTTGCCGCGGCGCGGAACCAGTGGGTAGGCGCGCGTCAGGCTGGGACTGGTGACGGCCTCGTCGCGACCGATGATCTCGCGCGCTCGAGGTCCCGGTAGCTCGGTGACGATACGCGGCGCGTCGGTTTCGGACGCAGCCCGCTTCGGCTGGATGGCCTCGACGGTCATGGCAACCCCTCGCAGGGAAGCGGCGCGTCCTGCTCGCGCCCTTAGCTAGATGGGCGCATCCTACCAGTCGCGGACGCCAGCTCGCCGATGACGGATGGTCCGCGGTAGATGAACCCGGTGTAGATCTGCACCAACGCCGCGCCCTCGTCGACGGCCGCCGCCGCGTCCTCCGGCCGGAAGATTCCGCCGCTGGCGACCAGCGTCATCCAGTCCGGGAGGCGTTCGCGGGCGAGCCGGAGGCTGCGCAGCATGACCGGGAGCAGCGGCGCGCCGGAGAGCCCGCCCTGCTGGCGGATCAGGTGCTCTCTCGAGCGCAGGAGCGGTCGCGCGCGCGTCGTGTTGACCACGATCACACCGGACGCGCGCGTGGAGCCGATGGCGTCCAGCACCACGCCCAGCGGCTCGCGCTGCCGGTCGGGCGACAGCTTCACCAGGAGTGGTGGGCGCCGGGCCTTGAGCCGCTCGAGCGGCTCGTCGATAAGGGCCTCGATCAGCCGCGCCAGCCGGAACCGGTCCTCCAGGTCGCGCAGGCCTGCCGTGTTCGGTGAGCTCACGTTGATCGCGACGTAATCCGCTTCCGGCGCGACCGCCCGGTAGGCGGCGACGTAGTCCGCAGCCTCGTTGCCCGGTGGCGTCGCCGCCCCGCGGCCGATGCTCACGCCGATGCAGAACCCGTCCGGTAGATGGCGGCGCGCGGCGCGGATCCGTGCCCCGAGCGCCGGGGCGCCGGCGTTGTTGAAGCCCATCCGGTTGATCAGGGCGCGATCGGGCGAGAGCCGGAAGAGACGCGGCCGGGGATTGCCGGCTTGCGGGAGCGGCGTTACCGTCCCAAGCTCGACGAAGCCGAACCCCAACGCGGCCCACGCGCGGATCGCCGTTCCGTCCTTGTCGAACCCCGCTGCCAGCCCAACGCGGTTGCGGAAGGTCAGTCCCAGCACCTCGGCCGGGTGTTCGTCGCGCGCTCCGCCGAGCGCGGCGAGGATGCCACGCCCGGGTGGGCTGGACGAGGCGAGAGCGAGCGCGGCCAGCGCCGCGTCGTGGATCTGCTCAGCGTCGAACCGGAAAAGGAGCGGCCGGACCGCTCGGTAGAGCATGCCGGCCATCGATCGGGCGTTAGCTCGGGATGTCCTCGCCGATGACCGTCTGCGACTGCTCGCGCAGGAACTGCTGGATGTAGTACGGGCCGCCGCCGGCCTTGCCCGACGAGCCGGACCCCTTCCAGCCGCCGAAGGTCTGGATGCCGGGCCATGCGCCGGTCGTCGCGCCGGCGCGGCGGTTCACGTAGACCACCCCGGCCTGGATCGTGTCGAGGAAGCGGCGGATCTCGTTGTCGTCATGGCTGAATAAGCCGGCGGTAAGGCCGAACGGCGTATCGTTGGCACGCTGGATTGCGTCGTCCAGCGAGTCGACCTCCGCGACCACGGTGAGCGGCACGAACAACTCGTCGCGGAAGAGGCGGTGGTCGGGCGGCAGCCCGGTGATCACGGTCGGCGTCGGGAAGTAGCCGCGCGCCGCATCGCCATCGGTCTTCACTTTGCCGCCGGCCACGACCCGGCCGCCGTCACGCTTCGCCTCTTCAACGGCCTCGCGGAATCGGCGCAGCGCCGTCTCGTCGATGACCGGCCCCATCCAGTTCTCGCGCTGCGTCGGGTCACCGACGCGGACACCGTGCGCCTTCTCGATGAGCCGATCCAGGAAGTCGTGCGCCACCGCACGCTCGACGTAGACGCGCGAGTTGGCGCTGCACTTCTGCCCGTCGAAGCCGAACGCCGAGCGCATCACGCCCTCGGCCGCCTCCTCGAGGTCGGCGTTGCGCGTGACGATGCTGGGATTCTTGCCGCCCATCTCGGCGATCACCGGTCGCGGCACGTCCTTCGAGAAGGACTTGTAGAGCCGCATCCCGACCTCGTACGAGCCGGTAAAGATCACACCGCCGAGATCGGGGTTTTCCGGGATCTCCGCACCCACGCTCTCGCCGGGGCCCGTCACATAGTTAAAGACGCCCGGCGGCAGCCCTGCGTCGCGCAGCGCCTCGTAGAGCTTGAACGCCATCAGCGGCGCGAGGGAGCTCGGCTTGAGCACGACCGTGTTGCCAGCCACCAGCGCCCCGCCGGCGGGGCCGCCCGCCAGCGCCATGGGGAAGTTGAACGGGCTGATGACCGCCCACACGCCGTGGGGCTTCAGGACGCTGCGCGTGTGCTCATTGGGGCTCAGCTGGCCCATGCGACGGTCGAACCCGTCGTTGCTTTCCATCTCGTCGCAGTAGTAGCGGATGAGATCCGCGGTCTCTTCGACGTCGCCGAGCGCCTCGAGACGGTTCTTCCCGACCTCGTAGCTCATCAGCGCGGCGTTCACGAACTGCCGCTCGCTGATGATGTCGGCGGCGCGTCGCAGGAGGCGGACGCGCTCGCGCCAGCCGAGGTCCCGCCACGCTGGGAAGGCCGCTCGCGCCGCGGCGATCGCGTCGCGCACGTCCTGGCGGTCGCCAACCTGGAAGTGGCCGAGCAGGAGCTCGCTGTCGATCGGGGAGCGGTCCTCGAACTGCTCGGGTTTGGTTCGCTCCTCGCCGCCGATGATCAGCGCGTAGGTGCGCCCGAGCTGCGCGCGCGCCTCGCCGAGGGCCGCGTCGAACGCCGTTTGCAGCTCCTCGTTGTCGGCCGACAGCGTGGCGTAGGTGATCTTGATGCGCGGCTTGGTCGGTGCGGCGGTGGCCATGGGCCTTCCTACCTCGAGTGCGCTGACGCTGGACCGATGATACCCGCCGCGGCTGGCCGAGCCACCGTCGGACGCGGTCAGTACGCCTTCGCGAAGACCACGCGCTGTTCAGACGCGCTTCCGCAGCGGATGCACGCGCCCGCCTCGTCGGCCTCGGCCAGCTGTCCGGGGAGTGGGATCACGCGGAGGGTGGCCTGCGTCTCGGCCTGGACCTCAGCCTCGCACTGCGCGGAGCCGCACCAGCCGGCGAGAAGGAAGCCGCCCTCCTCCGCGTTGATGCGGACGAACTCGTCCCATGAGTCGACGACATGGGTGTGTTCGACCTGGAAGGCCTCCGCGCGCGCAAAGAGCGCACCCTGGAAGGCCTCGAGGCGCGTGGCCAGCTCGGCCGCGAGCCCTTCCAGCGGCACGGCCTCCTTGGCGGAGCGTCCAGCATCCGCATCCAGCCTGGAGGCGAGGACACATGTTCCGGCCGCCACGTCGCGCGGGCCGATCTCCAGGCGCAGCGGGACGCCGCGCAGCTCCCACTCGTTGAACTTGAAGCCAGGCGTCATGTCGTCGCGCCAGTCGGCGCGCGCCCGGATCTTCTGCGACCCGAATACCTGCTGCTCCTTCAGCTCGCCGAGGACGCGGGCAACCACCGGCTCGACGGCGCCTCGCTCGGCGTCGGTCTTCCAGATGGGGACGACGACGACCTGTGTCGGCGCCACCCGCGGAGGCATGATCAGGCCGCGGTCGTCGCCATGCGCCATGATCACGGCGCCGATCGTCCGCCACGAGAACCCCCACGACGTGCCGTGGGGGAACTTCCGCTCGTTGTCGCGGTCCAGGAAGCGGATGTCGAAGCCGCGGGCGAAGTTCTGGCCGAGGTTGTGGCTGGTGCCCATCTGGAGCGCGCGACGATCTCCCATCAGCGACTCCCCGGTGAGCGTCACGTCCGCGCCGGGGAAGCGCTCCGCTTCGCTTTTGCGACCGAGGATGGCGGGGATCGCGAGCCACTCCTCCCAGATCTCGTTGTAGACCCCGAGCATCTTCTCGGTCTCTTCCTGCGCCTCGTCCGCCGTGGCGTGGAACGTGTGCCCCTCCTGCCACAGGAACTCGGTGGTCCGCAGGAACGGACGGGTGCGCAGCTCCCAGCGCACCACGTTCGACCACTGGTTGACGAGCACGGGCAGGTCGCGGTAGCTCTGGATGTAGTCCCGGTAGATCGGACCGATGATCGCCTCCGACGTCGGCCGCACGGCCAGCCACTCGGCGAGCGGCGCGCCACCGCCGTGCGTTACCCACGCGACCTGCGGATTGAACCCCTCGACATGCTCGGCCTCCTTCTCGAGGAAGGACTTCGGCACGAACAGCGGGAAATACATGTTCTCGTGTCCGGTCTCCTTGATCCGCCGATCCAGCGCATCGCGGATGTTCTCCCAGAGCGCGAAGCCGTACGGGCGCACCACGATGCAGCCGCGCACGGGCGAGTAGTCGGCGAGCTGGGCCTGGCGCACCAGCTCGACGTACCACTGGGCGAAGTCGTCCGATCTGGACGTGAGGGGCATGGACCGATTCCTCCTGGAGCCTTGCGGATCAGATCGCGCGCGCCGTCTGCCCTAGCCGGTCCGGCGGTCGATCGCCGGCGTCGTTCGGCTAGAGCCCGCGCGGGGCTCGGAGGAGCGACCGATGCATGGGCGCGCATTCTAGCCGAGCGGCGATGGCGCTCCCGTTCGACAGCCCCGAGACGCCGTGCAGGAGCGCGCGCCTCGTGAGTCGATGCTCAGGACATGGTGCTGAGGGCGACTCCCGCGCGTGGCGGGACCGTGATGGCGAAGCCTCCGTCCGAATCGGTGCCCGGCACCTGGACGCCCGAGCTGGTCGAGAGCAACGGCGCCACAGAACGGCCCTGGAGCTCGGGAGCGCGGATGGCGAGCGGACACGGAACGTCGCCGGCATTGATCGCCACGAGAATCGCGGCACCCGCGTCATTCCGGAGGTAGGCGAGCGTCTGGCCTTCGCCGAACAGGGTCCGGTAGCCGAGGCTCCGCAGCACCGGGTTCGCGTGCCGGACCGCGATCGCGGAGCGCACGAAGGCGCGCAGCTCGAGGTCCCAGCGGGACTGGTCCCACGGGAACGCGCGGCGGCAGTCGGGGTCTGCGCGGCCGAGCATGCCGATCTCGTCGCCGTAATAGACGCACGGCGCGCCGGGCAGCGTCATCTGGAGGAGCGTCGCCAGCATGAGCGAGGTGCGGTCGCCTCCGGCCATGCTCAGGAAACGCGGCAGGTCGTGGCTGCCGATCAGGTTGAGGTGCGACCGCACGATCGCGGGGTCGGCGGCGACCAGCGAGCGCTCGACGGCGGCCGCGAACGTCGCCGCGTCGAGGGCACGCACCCGCTGCGCGTAGTCGTATTGCTCGCGGATGACCTGGAAGTCGAGGTGCGGCGCGGCCGCGAAACCCAGGATCCCCTCCGCCAGCGGGTAGTTCATGGCGGCATCGAACTGATCACCTGCCAGGCGGTCGGTGCGGCCCGACCAGACCTCGGCGACGAGGTACGCATCAGGATTGATGGCCTTGACGCGGCGCCGGAACTCTCGCCAGAAGGCGTCGTCGTCGATCTCATCCGGCACGTCGATCCGCCACCCATCGGCCCCAAACGCGATCCAGTGCTCGGCGACACGGAGCAGGTATTCACGAACCGCGGGGTTCGCGACGTTGAGCTTGGGCAGCGCCGGGAGGTCCCACCAGGCGCGGTACCCGAGCGCCGCCAGCGAGAGCTCCCCGGCGCGATGCGCTGGGTCGGCGGCATGCTCTGCGACCAGGCGTCCCTCATTGTCGACCGGCGGGTAGGCGTGGACAGGGTGTCCCGCATCGAGCGCCGCCTGGTCAAAGTAGAACCAGTCGCGGTACGGCGATCGGCCGCCATTTTCCAGGACGTGGTGGAACGGCCAGAAGCCACGCCCGGTGTGGTTGAAGACACCGTCGAGGATGACGCGGATCGATCGGGCGTGACAGGCGTCGACGAGCTCCCGCAGCGCAGGCGTGCCGCCGAGGAGCGGATCGACGGCCAGGTAGTCGTACGTGTGGTACCGATGGTTCGCGGCCGAGGTGAACACCGGGTTCAGGTAGAGCGCCGTGACGCCGAGGTCCTGGAGGTAGTCGAGCCCCTCGACGATGCCGAGGAGATCACCGCCCTTGAGGCCATGCCTCGTCGGCGCCGCGTCCCACGGCTCCATCCGTCCCGGCTTGGCGACCCGCGGACTGGAGGCGAATCGGTCCGGGAAGATCTGGTAGAAGACCGCGTCCGCGACCCAGGCCGGCGTGACGACCTCGACGCTCGCCAACGTCAAGCGTGCTTCTGGCGGTGGTAAAGCGCCAGCTTGAGCTCCAGTGACGACCGATGCGGGCCCATCAGGAAGGCGGATGCGCGGTCGCCATAGAGTCGCGGCAGGAGCTCATGCGCGGTTCCCTCGTCGCTCAGCTCGATCCATGTGTGAACGACCTTGATGCGGAACCCATTGCGGCCCCACCAGCCGGTCCGATGGTGGCTCGCAGCGACGGCGCGCTCCACCAGCTCCGGCTCGAGCAGCCGGGACGCCTCGTCGCGACCGTAGTAGCTGATCGCGATGAGGTGGCCGCCCGGTCTCAGCACGCGCATCGCCTCGACCACGCGCGGGCGGCTGCCGTCATCGGGGTCGATTTCGCCCGAGAGGACCACGTCCACGGCGCCATCGCGCAGTGGGAGGCGGTCCGGCGATCCCTCGACGATCCGGAGGTTCGGCTGATGCGAGGCGCGGGCCCGGCGGACGGCCTCCTGGCGCAGTGCGGCATCGGCCTCGATTCCGTAGGTCCGGCCCGTGCGGCGCGCCAGCAGCATCGGGTAATGACCGACGCCCGTGCCAACGTCGGCGATTCGCTTCCCGGCCAGCGGAACGATGCGCTCGATGCCGGCGAGCACCTTTCCGTCGGGGTCGATGATCGTGCCAAGCCGCTCATACGTTTCCGGCGTCGCCTCCGCCCACGTGGGCAGGAACGGGCTCACGTCGGTGCGATGTCGACCCGGACGTGCGCCGGCTGCCCGTCGGTGAGCAGGAGGAGCTCCTCGCGATCGAGGAACTGGACGTCGAACTGGACTTCGCCCGGCTCCCGCCACTCCGCCACGAGCGGGATCTCGAGGGTCGTCCCCGGGTCGATGGGGCCGTAGCCGAGCGTCGTCGTGCCCGCCGGCTCACCGCGCGTTCCGGGGCCCTCCACCCACCGCGTCCATGGCACGACGAGCGGGTTGACCATCCGATCGGGGCTCGGCGCGAACGGCGCGAGGAAGAGGACCTCGTCCAGCGCCGTCGGCCACCGAAGCGTGATCTCCGCGATCGCGTCCTCGCCCGTATTGGTGACGATCACGAGCAGCTCTCCCTGCGTGTCGGCGGGCAGGTTCGGCGAGAACCGGAAGTCGATCGTGCCGTTTGATTGGCCCTCGGGCGCCTCGAGCGAGAGCGGGACCGCCGTTGGCGTCGGGGCGGCGGTCGGGGTTGGCGTCGGGGCGGCGGTGGCCGTCACAAGAGCAGTTGGAGACGCCGTGACGGCGGGAGGGACGCTCGGCGAGGACTCGGTATCGGTGCAGCCGACGGCGATCGCGAGGCACAGGAGTGCCGGGGTCGCGCGGTCGGGGAGACGCATCGCGCGCATGGTAGCGACTCTGCCGGACGACGTTCCGGCTGTTACGATCGGTCGCCGATGCCCCGCGCACCGCTTGCCGTCCGGCTCTGGTTCGGGTGGGCGTTCTTCCTCCTCGCGATGACCGGGCTGCTCCTGGGCCGCGTGATCGAGTTCGTCGACTTTTCCGAGCGCGCCCCGTTCTCAATCCTCGGGATCTTGGTCATGGTCGAGCTGGCGGCGGTCCTCTTCGGGGTCACCGTGGCGCTCCAGCGAAAGCGGATTGCGCATCGCTTCGCGATCGGCATAGCCGCGCTCGCGGTGCCGATGCTCGCCGGCCTGCCGCCCGTGCTCCTCGACTTCCCGGCCGAGGCGGCGACGGGATGGGCGCTCGTCTTCGCTCCGATCGGGCTCGTGGTGAGCGTCGCGCTGGTCGTCGGGTTGCTTCGAGCGTCCGCGCGCGCCTACTTTTCCGAGGACTGACCGTCCGACGTCGCGTCGTTAGCTGCGTGTGCGCGGCGTGCGGGATAATCCAGACGTGAGTGCCGCGTTGGTCAGCCGCGTTCGATGACGGCTCCCGCGGTCGCGACGATGCGTGCACTCGGCAAGGAGCGTCCGGGGCGCGGCGTAGAGCTCGTCGAGCGGCCCGTCCCGGCGCCGCAGATCGGCGAGGTGCTGCTCCGCATCGAGGCTGCGAGCATCTGCGGCACCGACTACCACGTGTACAGCTGGGACCAGTGGGCGCAGGACAACTTCCGCCCACCGCGGGTGCTCGGGCACGAGATCGCGGGCACGGTGGTCCAGCTCGGCGCCGACGTCAGCCGGGTGCGCGAGGGAGACCTGGTCGGCGTGGAGTCGCACGTCATCGACGGCACGTGCGTGCAGTGCCGGCGTGGCGACACGCACCTCTGCCGCAACCTGAAGGTCGTCGGGTTCGACCTCGACGGCGGCTACGCGCAGTACATGGTCATCCCGGAGGAGAACGCCATCGAGTCGAACGGTCTCGATCCGGCGATCGTGGCGCTCCAGGAGCCGATGGGGAACGCCGTGCACGCGGCGTTCGTCGAACCGCTCGAGGGACGGACCGTGCTCGTGACCGGGTGCGGGCCTATCGGCCTTTGCGCCGTCGGTATCGCCCGCGCCGGCGGAGCTGCGCGCGTTTTTGCGACCGATACGGAGGCGTACCGCCTCGAGCTGGCCATGCGGATGGGTGCCGACATGGCGCTCAACGCCAACGCGCCGACGGCGGTCGATCAGCTGTTGTCCGAGACCGATGGTGACGGCGTCGAGATCCTCCTCGAGATGAGCGGCGCGGAGGCCGCGCTGACCGAGGGTCTCCGGACGCTCACCCGCGGCGGCCGCGTATCGCTGCTCGGAATCTACCCGCGCCCGGTTACCGTGGACGTATCGGACCTTGTCATCCAGAAGGGCGCGCGACTGTACGGGATCTTCGGCCGCAAGATCTACGAGACGTGGGAGCGGACGCAGGCGCTCCTGCGCTCGGGGAAGCTCGATGTCGGACCGATCATCACCCACACACTTTCCCTCGACGAATTCGAGCGTGGTTTCGAGTTGATCGCGTCGCGCCATGCCGGGAAGGTGGTGTTCATCCCGTGACGATCACTCGGCGCAACCCGCTCGCGTTCCTCGACTCGCAGATCTACGAGCTGCGCGAGAAGGGGCTGTACCGGCGCCTGAGGGTGGTCGAGACCGAGCAGAAGAGCCGATGCGTGATCGACGGTCGCGAGGTCATCACGCTGTCGAGTAACAACTACCTCGGACTGACGACGCATCCTCGGCTCCGTGAGGCCGCACTCCAGGCGGTGCGCGACTTCGGCGCCGGATCTGGCGCGGTGCGGACGATCGCAGGCACCATGTCGCTTCACGAGCAGCTCGAGGCGCGCCTCGCCGAGTTCAAGCACGTCGAGGCGGTGCTGACCTTCCAGTCCGGGTTCACCTGCAACACCGGCGTGATCCCGATCCTTGCCCTGGAGGGCGCACTCATCGTCAGCGACGAGCTGAACCACGCCAGCATCATCGACGGTATCCGCCTGACGAAGGCGGAGAAGAAGATCTTCCCGCACCGCGACGTGGATGCCCTCCGGGGCATCCTGCGCGACGCTCGCGTGGCTTCCGGCGGCTCGGATCGGACAATCGTCATCCTGACCGATGGTGTCTTCAGCATGGATGGCGACATCGCGCCACTTCCGGGCATCGTCGAGGCTGCCGAAGAGGCCGATGCGATCGTGTACGTCGACGACGCCCACTCTTCCGGCGTCCTGGGCCGTAACGGCCGGGGGAGCGTCGATCACTTCGACCTTCACGGGCGCGTCCACGTGCAGGTCGGTACGCTGTCCAAGGCGATAGGCGTGCTGGGCGGCTATGTCGCGGGAACGAGCTCGCTGCGCACGGTCCTCGAGCATCGGGCGCGGCCGTTCCTGTTCTCGACCTCGCACCCGCCGGCGGTGGCCGCGGCCTGCCTGGCGGCGATCGACGTGCTGGAGGCGGAGCCCGGACTAATCGACCGCCTGTGGGAGAACACGCGCTACTTCAAGGCAGGGCTACAGCGCCTCGGGTTCAACACCGGTCAGTCCGAGACGCCGATCACTCCCGTCATCATCGGCTCCGGCGCCGCCGCCATGAAGTTCAGCGACGCGCTCTTCGACGACGGCGTGTTCGCGATGGGGATCGGCTTCCCGACCGTCCCCGAGAATCTGTCACGCGTCCGCACCATCGTGACGGCCGAGCACTCGCGTGCCGAGCTCGACGAGTGCCTGGCGGCCTTCGACAAGGTCGGGCGCGAGATGGCGATCATCTAGTCGCGCTTCCGGTGTTGTCCGTTGCGGACTGGTCCAATCGAGCGAACGTTCGATTCCCGCTCGACACCGTGCGAGCCACCAGGTTGACGAGGCTCAGTGCGCTCAACGACAGGAGCGCCAGGGCGACCGGTGCGAGGAGGAGGCGCGCCGGCATGGCGGCGTTCGTCGTCGGCGGGCCTGGCGGGGCTGCTGCCTGGCCCAGAGGTGATGCCGCAGGACTGCTCGGCGGCGCTCGATGCGGTGGACTGGTGGTTGCTGGCGTCGACGCAGGCGGTGGGCTCGGCGGAGCCGTCGCCGACCCACTCGGCGCAGCCGACCCTGCGGGATCTACCGGCACCGGCGTCGCGGTGGTCGCTGCGAGGCTCTGCAAAGGACTCGGTGAGCCGCTCGCTGACGCGCTCGGGGACGCAGGAACCGGCGATGCGGTCACGCCGACCGGCGGAGGGCTCGCGGCGGCACCTGCACTCACTGCGGTCGTCGCGGAGACGCTGGCGGCGGGGGACGGCGACGACGCGATGGCCGTTGGACTTGCCGGCGCCGGTGGAATCGCGGCCAGCGTTGGTGGCAATGCTTCGGACGAAGGCGATGGCGACGCGAGCGCCTGCGGGGTCGCGGTCGGAGCGGACGCGGACGCGGACGGCGACGGCGACGGCAACGCACTGATCGCCTGCGACGGCGAGACTGACGCCGCCGCCGACGTCGCGCTCAGCGACGCGGACAGGTTTCCCGTCGGTGAGCCGGGAGCCGCCGTCGGCACGGCGATGAGACTGTTGACGAACGTGTGCGTGCCCACGTCGCCGTGGCGCACGGTCAGCGTGGTGGTCGGTTCGACCGCGCCGAGATACCCCGGAGGCGGTGACGTCTCGACGAACGTGCAGGTCGTGAGCTCAGGGGCCTGGATCGCGACGACACCGTCTACGCCGGTCGTGACGTCGAATTTGTGGATGCCGCCCGACGATGACGGCAGCCGATAGGTCGTGCCGCCGACGTTGACGATCGTGTCGGCCAGGAATGTGCCCGGCGTCACGACCGGGTAGTTGCAGGTCACAGCGAATGTCGGCCCGGTGAGCGGAAGCCCGTCCGTATCGGTCTTATGGATACGGATGGCGCTGCCGATGATGAAGCAAGCCGGACCGGCCTTGCGGTTGCTGGCCTGGGAGTTCGACGGCGCGCCCGTCGTCTTCGCGTAGTTGCAGTACTCGGCGCCGTACGGCGCATCCTGCGGGATGTCGAGCGCGAACTCGAGGATGAAGTTCGTGTTGTTGGGGACGAAGCTGATCTCGTACTTCAGCCATGCGTCCCGGCGATGTACGCGCAGTCGATGATCGTGAACGTCTGGCCGACGTCGCTCGGGTCGACCGGGTACGAGATCTGGAAGATCGCCGTGCCACCCGGGTCCAGCGTCCCGCCGATGACCCGTTTGGTCGTGTTCTCGCTCCCGGGCGTGGGCAGCACTCCGTTGCAGCCCGACGTGCCGTTCTGAAGCTCGACCCGAACGGGCTGTCCCACAGCAACCGCGGCGAGCGGGATCAGCGCGACCAACCCGATCCCCGCGGCTGCGGTCAGGACATACCGAATCGGCGTGCCGCGGCTGCGGCGTGGCTCACCGGGCTGCTGCCCGGTCACGTGCGCGATCGCCTGCTCAAGCGCTCCCCCGCTGACCGCTCGCCTTGTTGCGTGGCGGGTCGCGGCGGAGTATTGCGCGACCGACCGGCGCCGCGTGGAACAAATCCGCACAAGGAACGAGCCCCGGAGTCGCCTCCGGGGCTCGTCATGGGCGTTGCGGGTGGGGAGGCCCCGCAGCGCTTGTCTAGCGGCGCGGCCGCCTCGCGCTGGAAAGCTGGGCCGCTCCCAGGGCGCCAAGCGATCCGAAGAGGATCAGCGCCATGGCCAGCGTGGCGACCTGCACCGCGGGCATCGACTCGTTCCGCATCGCGGTGTTCGGGACAACCGACGGTCGGCCTGTCTCGGCGCTGATGCCTCCTGTCGGCGACTCGCTGCCGCTCGGGGGAACGCTCTCGGGAACGCTCGGGGGAACGCTCGGGGGAACGCTAGGGGGAACGCTAGGGGCGGGCGGCTCCGACTCGCCGCTCACGACGCAATCGTCGAGAGAGTCGACGCCGATGATGTCGTCCTCGTGGTCGCCGTGCCCGCCGTTGTCGACGGCGTTCACGCTGACCTCGATGAACACGAACGGGTTGCTCTCGGAGCCGGTCGCGTGGCAGATGCCGATCTTGTCGTCATCGCCGCCGCCGGGCGGTTCGCTGGACACCGGACCGGGGCAGTCAGCCTCGGACTCGACGCCGATGATGTCGTCCTCGTGGTCGCCGTGCCCGCCGTTGTCGACGGCGTTCACGCTGACCTCGATGAACACGAACGGGTTGCTCTCCGAGCCGGTCGCGTGGCAGATGCCGATCTTGTCGTCATCGCTGCCGCCGGGCGGTTCGCTGGACACGGGTCCGCACGGACCGACCCAGAAGACCTTGTGCTTGACGTCGGCGCCCTGCGAGCCGTCCGCATTGATCGTCAGCTTGACGTGGTAGCCCTGCTGCGGGTGGGGCGTGTAGTTCGCGAGGGCATCGGTGAGGTCGTACGCCTTTGACGCGTCGAGGCCTGGTTCACTTCCGGCGCCGCTGTTGTCGTCTTCGCCGATGAAGAGACGGTCCTGCACGAGCATCTCAGTACCCGTGGGCGCCTGTGCCTCGAACGTGACATCAGCCCAGAGGTCGCCCTCGTCGTACCCGTAGAAGTCGACCTCGAAGCTGCAGCTGACGTGCGGCTCATTGTCTGGTGCGTTGTCGAACGCCTCGCCATCGACCTTGACTGTGCCGTTGTTGCCATTTGGATTCGCCGCGAACGCTGGTCGGGCGACCATGAATAGCGAGACCAGCAGCGCAGCCGCGGCAAGGATCGTGAATCCGAGCCGGGCAGCGGTGGTCCCGCGTGCGTGGGTGATGGAAGAGCTCACTCCGGACCTGCCTTTCCCCTCGGACGTCGGGCTCCCCGCCTCCCGTCCGCTGATGAAAATGCTGGCTCTGCCTGACCGATGAAGCCGGTCTGGTGCATTGCCAGTCGATGTCCGGAGCCTATCCCGCAAGTACCAGCGTTGACTAGTACCTTTGTATGCTAATCCCAACGGGTTTTGTATAGTCCGGTGCAGTGCGGTGCGCACACCATCCGGTGACGTCCAGCAACACCGCGGCGCGGCCGGTACTTTTGGCGAACAGACAGAGAGCCCCGGGTTTGCGCCCGGGGCTCTCGTGCGTTCAGCTGCCGAGGCAGCGAGCGGTCAGCGCTGGATGCGCCGTACCACGGTCGGGACGGCCAGCGCCCCCAGCGAGACGATGAGGAGCAGTCCGCCCAGGACCGTCGCCATCGGGAACGTGCCCTGCGAAGAGAAGTTGGTCGACGGCACATTGGTCGACCCCTGGACTCCGCCCGCCGGTGTTCCGGTTCCCCCCTGGACGCTTTGAACCGGCGTGCCTGTCTCGGGCACCGAGCCCGTCGGCGGCGTGGTCGTCGGCGGAGT
>JBHENJ010000046.1:0-8379 GCA_046262115.1 Candidatus Limnocylindria bacterium
AACCGCCGCAGGCGATCACCGCCGCGCTAACGAGCTCTACCAAGAGGCAATTCGCTAGCGCAACCCTGCCCTGTCGACCGGAAGTCTCAGAGGTGGACCCTTGCCTTATGTCTCCTTGACAACCGTCGGGCGGGTAACCCAGATGATCACGAGGCCGATCAATGCGAAGATCACGCCTGCAGGCGCTGACGCGAGTTTGATTTCGCCACCGCCCGGCATCGGGAGTACGAGGTCTTTCACGGTACCGGTAACGCCCGCGAACAGAAGCAGCGCTCCGACGAGGATTACCAGGACACACCGAGAGCAAGGCCTACATAGCTGTAAAGCGCATCACGCTGGGCGGCGGCCTCGAGTTGTTGAGTAGTGAACTGCGCTTCCGTCGGAGCATCGGGACGAAATGTCAATCTCATCGACGCGGTACCTAGTAGAGAGTATTGCCATAAATACTCGCACCTCGGGTCAATCCCTACGCGATCTGCACGTCCAACTCCGCCGTGCGAACGCGATATTCGCTACAGCCTCACCTTCGGCGGGCTGAGGCTGTCGAACATGTGGACGGTATCGACGAAGCGGACGCGGCCCTCGGCGTAGCTCAGGAGCAGCGAGTGGGTGCGCGCGCCGCCGCCGAAGAAGCGGACGCCGCGAAGCAGCTCGCCATCGGTGACGCCGGTGGCGGAGAAGACGACTTGCGATCCTGAGGCGAGGTCGGCGGTGCGATAGACGCGATCGGGCTCGTCCACGGCCACGCCCATGCCGCGGGCCCGCTCGCGCTCCTCGACTGACCGCCATCGGAACTGGGCCTGGATCTCGCCGCCCAGGCACTTGAGCGCCGCGGCGGTGAGCACGCCCTCCGGCGCGCCACCGGTGCCCATCACCGCGTGGACTCCGGTTCCCGACACCGCCGTCGCGATGCCGGCGGTCAGGTCGCCGTCGGGGATGAGCTTGATCCGCGCGCCGGAGTCGCGGACCTGACGGATCAGGTCCTCGTGGCGCGGCCGATCGAGGATGACCACCGTGATGTCGTAGGGCTGCCGGCGCAGCGACTCGGCGATGACGTTGATGGTGTGGTCGATCGGGTCGAGGATGCTCACGTTCCCCGCGACCTGCGGCCCGACGATGAGCTTGCGCAGGTACGTATCGGGCGCGTGCATCAGGCCGCCGGGCTCGGACGCCGCGAGGACCGATGTCGAGTTCGGGGAGCCGTGGGCGACGAGGTTCGTGCCCTCGAGCGGGTCGACCGCGATGTCGACCTCCACGGCCGCCTCGGGGTTGCCGACCTTCTCGCCGATGAACAGCATCGGCGCCTTGTCGCGCTCGCCCTCGCCGATGACGATCGTGCCGCTGATCTCGGCAGCGTCCATCGCGCGCCGCATCGCCTCGACCGCGGCGCGATCCGCGCCATCCCGGTCGTCGCGGCCCATGTAGCGCGCCGCGGCGATCGCCCCAGCTTCGGTAGCTCGGACGGCCTCGAGCGCGATCAGCTTCTCTGACATCAGCCGATGAACGCTGTACGGCTACTCACGTTGCGCCGCATTCACGCTGTGAATGCGCACGTCAACTGTCGTGGCGTGAGCGGCCGCGTATGCGCCCGAGGAATGTATCGGTCAAGCGGTGCATCCTGTCGCCGCCGCGACGGTCGATTGGACGCACCGGATGCGGCGCGTGAATGCCGTGACGCCGCAGGCGCGGCTGGGACGTGGTCGCGCGTGCCTCGATGTCCGATACATCCCGCCGGTGAATACGGCGCCCGACCGATGGGCCTTGGCTGACACCGTAACCACCCCACGAATGCGGTGCGCGGATCCTGAACGGCGAGCCGAGTCAGCCCATGAGTGCCCACGCACCACCGACCCGGCCCCATCGGCCTCAATGCTTGAAGTGGCGCCGGCCGGTGAACACCATCGCCATGTGGTGCCGGTCCGCCACCTCGATCGCCATCTCGTCACGGATCGAGCCGCCGGGCTGGATGATCGCCGTGACGCCGGCCTGCGCCGCGATCTGGATGCCGTCGGGGAACGGGAAGTACGCATCCGACGCCATGACCGATAGCGGGGCGCGCTCGCCTGCCTTGCGCAGCGCCACCTCGACCGATACGACCCGTGACGCCTGCCCCGCCCCGACGCCCACCAGCGCGGCACGCTTCGCCAGAACGACCGCGTTGGAGCGCACGTGCCGCACCGCGCGCCACGCGAAGAGCAGGTCCGTGAGCTCCTCCAGTGTGGGCCGCCGCTTGGTGACGACCTGGAGCTTGTCGCGGTCCTCCTCGAGCGAGTCGAAGGTTTGGACCAGCAGCCCCCCGCCGACGCGCTTGAAGTCGAGGTTGCTGATCCCGACGTCGGGGACCTCGGGCTCCTGCTGCGGCACCTCCACGATCTCGAAGCCCTTCTTGCCGCGCAACAGCTCGAGCGCATCGGGCGCGTATCCCGGCGCGACGATGGCCTCGAAGAAGCCCGGCTTGATGGCCTCCGCGGTGGGGAGGTCGATCACCCGATTGGCGCCGATGATCCCGCCGTACGCGCTGACGCTGTCTCCCTCGAGCGCCAGGCGGAACGCCTCGGCGAGGTCGACCACGCTCGCCAGCCCGCACGGGTTGCCGTGCTTGACGATCACCACGGTGGGCGTCTTGAAATCGGTGGCGATCTGGTGCGCAGCGTCGAGGTCCAGCAGGTTGTTGAACGACAGGTCCTTGCCGGCGATCTGATGCGCGTCGGCCAGCGAGCCCGGCCGATGGCCCGGATCGGCGTAGAAGGCGCCCTGCTGGTGCGGGTTCTCTCCGTAACGGAGGTCGCCCTTCTTCTCGACCACAAGCGCCATGCGGTGCGGGAACAGCGTCCCGGCCTGGTTGTGCAGGTAGCTCGCGATCTGTGCGTCGTAGCCGGCGGTGGTCGCGAACGCCTCCGCGGCGAGCTTCTGGCGTGTCTCCGCCGAGATCCCGCCGCCCGACTTGAGGTCCTGGATCACGCGGGCGTAGTGCGTCGGCGAGCACACCGCCGCGACAGCGGGGAAGTTCTTGGCCGCGGCCCTCAGCAGCGCCACGCCGCCGATGTCGACCTGGTCGAGTGCCTGGTCGAGCGTGGTCCCCCGCTTGCGGACCGTTTCCGCGAAGGGATACAGGTTGACGACCACCAGGTCCAGGGCCTGGATGCCGTGCTCGGCGAGCTCCTCCATGTGCGCCGGCTGGTCGCGGCGCGCGAGCAGCCCGGCGAAGATCGTCGGGTGCAGCGTCTTCACGCGGCCGCCCAGGATCTCGGGCAGCTCCGTCAGCTCCGAGATCGGCCGCACCTCGAGGCCGGATTGCGCGAGGTGCTCGCGCGTGCCATCGGTCGCGAAGCACTCGACGCCGGCGTCGATCAGACCGCGGGCAAGCTCAACGATGCCTTCGCGGTTCGAGACCGACAGCAGAGCGCGCAAACGCGTACCTCGTACCGGGCGCGGGATCGGCCGGGTGGGCGCGGAGGACTGGACAGCGATTATAGGTTGGGCATGGGCATTGTGAAACGGAGGGTGTCATGCGTGGCGGTCTGAATCTCGGGATGATCCTGCTCCTCGTGGCCGTGGTGCTGTTCGTCCTCGCGGCGTTCGGAGTCGCTCTCGGAACGGTTGGCCTGATCCCGCTGGGGCTCGCGGCGTTCGCCGGGGCGTTCGTCGTCGATCGCTGGCGGTAGTAGCGGCGCAACCCGCTTGAATCGGACTCGATGGACGCTCGTGGCGATCGCCGCGGTCGCGATCGTCCCGATCGTCGGCCTACTTCTGTGGTGGTCGGCGATCGGAGCGTTCTGAGGCAAGCGCCGCGTTCGAACGGGCTGGCGTCCTAGGTCGGAGCTGCTCTGCCCCACGTGTCCGCGACGCCGTGCTCGAGCGACCGCGGCGCGAAGCCGAGCTCCCGCGAGGCCTTGTCGTGTGAAGCCCAGTAGGTCACCCCGTCGGAGGCGCGGATCACCTCGGCCAGGTTGGGTGGCGATCCGAGAAGTCCGCCCAGCCGGTCGTTGAGCGGCGCGATCAGGCGCAACAGTCGGGTCGGGACGCGCACCCGCGGTGGCCGCCGCCCGCCGATCCGCGCCGCCAGCTCCACCGCCTCTCCCATACGGCGGCAGTCGCCCGCCAGCGAGTACGCCTCACCGATGCGGCCGCGATCGACCGCCGCCACGATCGCACCGGCGACGTCGTGGACGTGGACCCAGGCCAGTCCCGCGTCCGCGAACCCGATGAACGGCAGCGTCCCGCCATGCGCGCGCTCGATCTGCTCGCTGGCCTGCGAGTGGTCGTGCGGTCCGTAGGTCTGGCCGGGCTGGACGATGACGATCGGCGCTCCGCCCGCCGCGAACCGTTCCGCGGCCTCGTGAGCGCGGTACTTGGTCTCGTCGTACCAGGAGACGAAGCCTTCGGTTAGGTCGCGCCGGTAGCTGTCGTCCACGACGGCGCCATGCGTGTTGCCGAAGACGTTGAGCGTGGAGATGTAGACGATCCGTGGCACATCGGCCGCGACGCCGGCGCCGAGCACCCGCTCGGTCGTGCCGACGTTGGCATCCCACATGGCGGGCCGCTCGGAGGGTCGGATGCCGATACGGTACGAGCCCGCGCCATGGATCACCGCATCCGCGCCACGCGCCGCCGCGGTGATCTGCGCGACGTCGGCCAGCGCGCTCTCGGCGAGCGTCACGCCGTCTTGCTCGAGGAACCGCGCCCGCCCCGGGTCACGGACGAGCGCGGTGACTGCATTGCCCCGCGTCGAGAGCCGCTCCACGATCGCCCGGCCGATGAAGCCGGCGCCGCCCGTCACGACCACCCGCATCGGCCGATGCTAACGAGCGTCCAGGGAAACGGTGGCGTGATCACTACCGGCTTGCCCCACCGGGTGAAGCGGTAGTCGGCGTTCTTGCCGAGGCGACCGATCAGGGAGCGGCGGTGGCTGCCGGGAGCGCGGCGCCGGGCGCCTCGATGAGCATGTGGCTGCCCCAGTTCGAGAAGCGGTACTCCGCCGGTGTCTGGATGGTCGCCGGCTGTCCCTCGATCTCGGCGTGCAGCGTCTGCGTCAGGTTCGCGTACACCGGCACGCCGCCATCGGTCGTGTAGACGTCGAAGGACGTATCGGTGCTGGTCACCTCGAGGCCTTCGAAGACGGTGGCGAGGTCGCCTCCCAGCCACTTGGCGATGTGGAGGTGGTGGAGCACCTGGCCGTCGATGACGGATGTTCCCTGGTAGTCGACCTCCTCGGGCCCTTCGAGCTGGACGAAGGGGTTCATGGGCTGCGTCGGCTGGAACGCGGTGCCCTGCCACTCCAATGCGCCGGGCGGTCGCGCCCACGCGACGCCGTTCTTGTAGATCACGTCGGCGGCCACCGTCTCGCGAACGCTGGATGCGTCGACGAAGCCGGACCAGTCGTTCGCCGCGACGTCGAGCGTTGCCTCCACGAAGCTCAACTGCTGGGGGTCGTCGCCTTGACCGTCACCGACGGACACCGTGCCGGTGAAGTCGACGTGGAACGAGACATCGGGGCGCGCGGCGAGTGCGACGAAGCTCCGCACGATCTCCGAGCCGGGGCCGTCATACAGCGCGCTCTGCTGACCGATACGTCCGAAGGCCAGCCGACCGCCGCTCAACTGGTCGAGCAGCGAGCCACCGGTCTGGCCGGGGAGCGCGGCGAGCGTCACACCCAGCGCCGCGAGACCAAGCAGCAGCGTCGCCGAGAGCGCAACGCTCCGCGCGATCGTCGCCGGCAGGCCGTGGCGCTTTCGTCGCCTGCGTGGCGCGACGCCAGCGAGCGCCTGCTGCTGCGCCGCGCGCCAATAGTCGAAGCCACAAGTGCAATATCGGGCGCTCCCGACCCGCGGCGTCGCGCACCGCGGACAGCCGACGAGTTGAGTGGTCACCATGCGACGGGCTTACCTGGTTCAGTGCGGCGAAGAAACGTAGTCCGTCCGTACTCGTCTCGCAATCGGTCATTTGTACCGCGGCTATACTCGCCCGCCCATGGACGTCCTGTTCCAGAGCCTCTCCCCGGACAACTTCCCGGACCTGTTCACGCTGCTCTGGGTCGCGGCGCTGATCCTGGTGATCGCCGCGGTCGCGCTCTACGTCGACTCGGGCCGGCGGTATCGCCGCTACCCCGTCCTCATCGCGATGCACGAGTGGATCTTCTGGTCGGTCGTGATCCCCTGGGGCCTGGTGCTGCTCCTGATCATCACCCACGTCCCGCTGGTGCTCGTCATCCTCGCCGTCGTGCCGGGTATCGCCGTTCTGGCGTGGGCCCGATTCGTCCGCTTCCCGCCGCTGATCGCAGCCGCGAACGAGGATCTTCGCCGGCGCCGATTCGCGCCGGTGTCACGCGCGGCCCCACCGGCACGCCCACGCCCGACTCCCGCCGGACGCCGCCGCCGCCACTCGGGGCGCCGCTGACGGACTTCGGCGTGAGCACCACAACCAGAGAAGGGGAGGGACGACGCATGCCGGCCGAGCAGATCCGCTCCGCGATCGAGGACGCCATCGGCTACTTGACCGTCCATCCGGAAGAAGCCGCATACACGGACTCGGTGGCTGTCGCGCTCTTGGGCGACAACCTCCACTGCCGGGTCGAGGGACCGGCCGGTGAAACGCTGGACACCGACATGCCGGCCTCCATCGGGGGCTCGGGCGCGGCGCCCTCGCCCGGTTGGTTCCTTCGCGCCGCCATGGCCAGCTGCGTCGCCTCGCTCATCGCCATGCGCGCCGCGATGGAGGAGATCCAGCTGTCCACCGTCGAGGTCAGCGTGGAGAGCGACTCCGACGACCGGGGCATCCTGGGGCTCAGTGACGGAGTGCCGGCAGGGCCTCTCGCGTCCCGCGTCCTGGTGCGGCTGGCGGCCTCAGGGGCCGATGCGGACGAGCTCCGCTCCGTCGCCGAGTGGGCTGTCGAGCACTGCCCGGTGACTGACGCCGTGAGCCGGGCGGTGCCGCTGACGACCGCAGTCGAGCTGGCGTGAGGTAGTACTCGCCGCGCCGAGCGGCCTATTCCTGCTTGAGTGGGCCGTTCATAGACTCCCAGCCTCCGGGCCGCATGGGGCGGATCGGGGACTCGGGAGCTGTATTGCGTCACCTTCGGACCAACCAATCAGCATCGGGACAGGTGCTCGTGCTCACGGCCGTGGGCATGTCGCTCCTCCTCGCCTTCTCCGGGCTGGCGATCGACATCGGCCGCCAGGTCGCCGAACGGCGCTACCTTCAGAACGCCGCGGATGCCGCCGCGCTTGCGGGGTGCCAGTCGCTCGTCGAAGGCGCCCTAGACTCCGCGGCCGCCAGCGCCGCTCGCGATGTGGCCACCCTCAATATCTCGCGATCGCCGGCTGGCGGATCGCCCGGCATGGCCGCCGCGGAGGCGACGCAGTACGAACCCGGGCACGCCGGCGATCCCGCGTATCTGTCGAGCGGCGTCGTGGTCAACGGCACGACCGTGCGCGTCGCGGTGACGTCGAACGTCCCAACCGTCCTCGCGCGGCTCGTGGGCGTCGCCGCGTTCGACGTCGGCGCCCGGTCCCGCTGCGACCTCGAGGGCGGTCCCGGCCTGCCCCTCGTAGCCCGCCGCTACGCGAATCCGCCGGGTCCGGCGAGCGGCTTCGTCGACCATCTCGCGACCGAGGCGAGCAGCACCGTCGGAATGGTCGACCGGGCGAACGTCCTGGGCTACGACAACGGCTCGCGCCAGCCGGCGAGCCTCAACGAGCCCGGTCCGGTGTTCGCGCTCTACGGCCCGGACAGCAAGGCGGGCAACGACGCCGCGTTCCGCGGGTTCGTCGCGCTCGACATCCGCAACTTCTCGTCCGTGAGCTCGCGCGTCTACTACAACGGCGTGGCACCCGGGATGACGGCGGCCACGATCAAGGACATCGAGGGCGGCTACATCGTCGACGGCTATCCCGGCCCCGCCTTCCCGCCGGTGGCCACGCCGCCCGACCCGAACGACCAGGTCGCGATCCTGAGCGGCAACGACACCAGCATGGTCCTCGGCAACCTGGAGCAGGTGCACAGCGTCGGCGACGACCTCCTCCTCGCGCTCTACAACGGCACCGTGATGAAGATCCCGGACTTCAGCATCACGCCGCCGCGCTCGATCGAGGTTCCGGCCAGCGGGACCGTAGCCGTGGGACCGAGCTTCAGCGTCTCTCGCAACCGCGAGTTCGAGAGCACCGTGACGCTCTACCTGCGGGGTGACGCAGCGGCGGCGCTCGCATCGCCGGCGCGCCCGGAATACGTCCTCATCGACGAGCCGCCCAGCACGTCGCCGCCCGCCTCGGGACGCATGAACATGCCGACCTGGTCGACCAACGTGTTCACACCCGAGGTGACGGGCACGACCGTTCAGATGCTCCAGATGACGACGAACGGCGTGCCGGCCGGGATCTACAC
>JBHENJ010000047.1:0-18741 GCA_046262115.1 Candidatus Limnocylindria bacterium
AGGAACCTGGCGTGCGCGAGTTCGGTGGTGCCCGTGACACCGGGCTCCGGAGGCCGCGTGTAGTAGGAGTCGAGCGCGACCATCAGGAACACGATGCACAGGGAGACGAAGAACATCCCGAGCAGCGCCCCGCCGATCTCGTCCGCGATCCGGGCGACGGGAAGGCGCAGGCTGGTCGCGACGGCGCGGACGGCGAACCACAGGCCGACGACGAGCAGGACGAACAGGGTCAGGAAGATGAGCAGCTCCCGCACCATGGGCGTGAACGCCGTCCAGACCGAGAGGAGCTGCGCCGTCGAGTGCTTGAGCTGCGCCGCGACCACGAAGGCGATCAGCACGGCGACCGAGCACGCGACGTAGCGCATGAAGCCCTGCGTCCAGCCCACCAGCGCGCCCACAGCCAGCAGGAAAACGACGAGCACATCGACCCACGTGACCTGGGAGAGAACGTCCACGCGGAAGCGGCTCCTCGCTGCCCAGTGCGCCGTCCGGCTCGGGCGGCGCCTAGCGTACCAGCCCGTCAGAGCGCGCCGTCGGCCGTCACGCGCGGACTTCGCCGCCGACGTGGTGGCGGAGCGCGCCCTGGATCTTGCCGAGCGCGCGCTCCACGCCGGCCTCCTCCACCGCGGCGCGCGGCTGGAACCTCAGCGCCAGGGCATACGAGACGCGCCCTGCGCCGATCTGCTCGCCCCGGTAGATGTCGAACAACCGAACGTCGGAGAGGAGGGGACCCGCCGCTCGACGTACAACGCTCAGGACCTCACCGACCGGCGTGGCGTCGTCGACGACGACGGCCAGGTCGCGGTCGACCGGTTGGGCACCGGGGACCGGCGACGACCGCCAACTCGCGGGGATGAGATCGAGGAGGCGTCGCAGCGATACCGCCGCGATCACTGGCCTCCCGGGCAGGTCCCACGCCGTGGCGACGCGCGGGTCGACCTCCCCGACCGAGCCGTAGGCCACGCCGCCTTCATCCACGATCCGCGCGGCGCGTCCGGGATGGAGGTGCGGGTGGCGATCGTCGGTCTCTTGGACGAATCGCGGCGCGACAGCGCCGAGCGCGCGATGAAGCGCTTCGACGACGCCCTTTCCGTCATCGACGTCGGCGTCAGGAGCCTCACCGCCCACGACCCGCGGCCCGCGCGGCCCGAGCAACGCAATGCCCAGCTCCCACGCCTCGTACCGGCCGGTTCCGGCAGATTCGGCCTCGCGCTCCCGGGGCGTCGGCTCGTCACTGCCGACCCAGTACACCTTTCCGACCTCGAAGATCCACGCCGTCCGCCTCCGCTGCCGGACGTTGTCGCGGAGCGCGCGGAGAAGGCTCGGGTACACGACGGGGCGCAGGACGGAGTGGTCCTCGGCCACCGGATTCGCCACGCGGATGAGCCGCTCCGCGGGGATGCGGTAGCCGGTCCGCTCGAGATCGGCGATGCCGATGAGGGCGTGAGCGACGATCTCGTCGAGGCCGATGCCGGCGAGGATGCGGCGGACGGCGTGCCGCTGCCGGCTCGGATCGGCGCGGAAGGGCGGCAGCGGCGCGCTGGGGAGGCGGGCGGCGAGACGGTCGTAGCCGTGCGCGCGGGCCAGCTCCTCGGCGACGTCGGCGGGCTCGGTCACGTCCAGGCGGTGCGGCGGGACCGTGACGACGGCGTATCGCGGATCGGACGACCGCACCTCGAAGCCGAGACCCTCGAGCAGGCGACCGGCGCCCTCCGAGGTGACCGCCAGCCCGAGCAGGCGCTCGACGCGCTCCAGATCGACCGCGATCTCGCGACGCGGGCGCGGTCGTGGATCGTTGTCGACGATCCCGCGCGCCACCCGGCCACCGCCGATCTCGCGGATCAGCCGCGCTGCCCGGTCCGCAGCGGCGCGCGGCAGGTACCAGCTGATCCCCTTCTCGTGCCTGCTGGACGCCTCCGATCGCAGGCCCAGGCGACGCGCGGTGGCCCGGATCGCCGGACCGTGGAAGATCGCGCTCTCGAGAATCACGCGACGGGTGCGGTCGGTCACCTCGGTGTCCGCGCCACCCATGATCCCGGCGAGCCCGATCGCGCGCTCCGCGTCGGCGATGGCGAGCATCGACCGGTCGAGACGCCGACGCTCGTGGTCGATCGTCACCAACTCTTCCCCGTCGCGCGCGCGGCGGACGACGATGCGACCCGAGGGGATCGCGTCTGCGTCGTAGGCGTGCATCGGCTGCCCGAGCTCGTGCATGACGTAGTTCGTGACGTCCACGATGGTCGAGATCGGCCGCATTCCCGCGGCGACCAGGCGTCGCTGCATCCAGTCCGGCGATGGCGGGTTGCCCGCCACCTCGAGGTAGCGGGCGGTGAAGCGCGGACACAGGTCGCCGTCCTGGATCTCGATCGCGACGTGAGCGATGGCCTCGTCCCCCTCCTCGTGGAGATCGGATGGGGGAAGACGCAGCTCGCCACCCGTCAGCGCCGCCACCTCGCGCGCCAGCCCGAGCATCGAGAGCGCGTCCCCGCGATTCGGCTTCACGTCGACGTCGAGGACCACGTCGCCGACCGCCTCGCCCAGTGCGGATCCGATCCGGTGCTCGTCGGCCGTCCCGAGGATCAGGATCCCGTCCGCATCGGTTCCCAGGCCGAGCTCCGCGGCGCTGCACAGCATCCCCTCCGACACGATCCCGCGGATCTTCGTCCGGCCGATGCTCCTGCCGCCCGGCAGCGTCGCTCCGACGCGGGCCACGGGGACGAGCTGGCCCGGCGCGATGTTGTGCGCCCCGCACACGATCTCGAGCGGCTCGCCGTCGCCCGCATCGACCCGCGTGACGGTGAGCTTCTCGGCGTTCGGATGCGGCTCGACCGCGAGGAGGCGCCCGACGACCACGTCCGTCCACTCGCCGCCGGCCGCCTGGATCGCCGAGACCTCCATGCCCGCCATGGTCAGCCGCTCGGCGAGCTCGTCCATTGAGAGCGTGATGTCGACGTAATCGCGGAGCCACGAGAGCGGCACCAGCACCTAGCGGCCCTCCGCGAACTGCTCGAGGAAGCGCAGGTCGCCGCTGAACAGCGAACGGATGTCGGCGACGGCGTACCGCAGGCTTGTCACGCGATCGATGCCCATCCCGAAGGCGTAGCCCTGGTACTCGTCGGGGTCGTACCCGGCGTTCCGGAGGACGACCGGGTGCACCATCCCCGCTCCGAGGATCGTCATCCAGCCGCTGCGCTTGCACGATCCGCAGCCGGTGCCTCCGCAGACCAGGCAGCCGATGTCGAACGCGACGCTGGGCTCGGTGAACGGGTAGTAGCCGGGACGGAACCGCGTCGCCGTGTCCGGCCCGAACATCGCTCGCGCGAACTCCTCGAGCACGCCCTTGAGGTCGGACAGCGAGGTCTCGCGGTCGATGACGAGGCCCTCGACCTGGAAGAACTCGAAGTTTCGATCGGCCGCGACGTTCTCGTACCTGAAGCAGCGCCCCGGAGTCAGGACGCGGATCGGTGGATCGAGTGCCCGCATCGCGCGGATCTGAACGGGGCTGGTGTGCGTGCGCAGGATCGTGCCATCGGGGTCGGCACGCCCGTCGGTCGCCGTGGTGCCCCGCGGTGCGACGTAGAGCGTGTCCCACAGGTCACGCGCGGGATGGTCGGGCGGGATGTTGAGCAGCTCGAAGTTCGTCTCGTCCGTCTCGACCTCGGGCCCCTCGAAGACCTCGAATCCATATCCGTGGAAGATCTCACGGATCTCGCGCTCCACCGTCATGAGCGGGTGCAGGTGCCCCAGCGGCACCGGGCGCCCGGGCGCCGACATGTCGATGCGCTCGGCGTCGAGCCGTTCTGCCACGGCGATCTCTTGGGCGGCGCGGAGGCGGTCCGCGATGGCCGCCTGGAGCTCCACTCGGACCTCATTGGCGACGGCGCCGATGGCGGGGCGCGCGGCCACGTCGACCTGACCGACCCGCTTGAGGAGCGCCGTCAGGCGCCCCGAGCGACCGAGCAGCTCGGCGCGAAGTCGTTCGACCGCCTCGACCGTGCGAGCGGCGTCCAAATCGCTCCGGGCGGCCTCACGGATCCCCTCAAGCGCGGCGCGCAGTTGATCGGGATGGGCGCGGTCGTCAGGTCTCTGGTGGTCGGGGGTCATCGGTCTCCATCATCGGTGAAATGCAAACGACCCCGCTCCGCTCTCGCGGATGGGGGCCGTGGGGCCGGCGTGACGAACGCGCCGGCTACTCGGTAAAGGAGCTCCGTGCCAAGTCGACTACGGCAGCGAACGCCGCCTCGTCACGAACGGCGAGATCCGCGAGCGCCTTGCGGTCGATCTCGACTCCGGCCTGCTTGAGGCCCGCCACCAGCTTCCCGTACGGAACGCCATGCGCGCGCGACGCCGCGTTGATGCGCTGGATCCATAGGCGTCGCATGTCGCGCTTCCGCTGACGTCGATCGCGGTACGCGTACACCAGCGCGTGCAGCAGCGCCTCGCGCGCCGGCCGGATCAGCTTGGAGCGCGTCCCGCGGCGACCCTGCGCCTGGGCGAGGAGTCGCTTGTGGCGGCGGTGCGCGGCAACGCCTCGCTTGACCCTGGCCATCTCAGACGCCGGGGAGCAGGCGCTTCAACGCGGCCGCGTGCGTCGGTGACACGACGGCCTTGCCCGCGTAGCGGCGCGTGCGGCGGCTGGACTTGATCTGCAGGTGGTGGCCGCGCCACGCCTTGCCGCGCAACCACTTCCCGCCGCCCGACCTGGCGTACCGCTTCGCCGTGCCCTTGTGCGTCTTCATCTTCGGCATGGTGCTATCCCTGGTCCGCCGGTGATGGCGCCGCGGGTGCAGACCGCTTGGCCGTCGCCTTCGGCCTGTCGACGGTGCTCGCCGTGCTCGCCGTCTTGGCCGTCTTCGCCGCCACGGCGTCTCCGATCGTCTGCCCGTTGCTCGCGCCTGCCGCGGCCGCCGGCTCGACCGGCGCCGTCTCGTCGCCGGGCTTGTCCGTCTTTCGTTCGATCCGCTTGTCGAGCGGTGCCACGCTGATGTACATGCTCCGTCCCTCGAGGAGTGGCGGTCGCTCAACCGTGCCGTGCTCGGCGAGCAGCTCCCCCACCCTCAAAAGCAGGTCGCGCCCGAGCGTCGGATGGCTGATCTCACGGCCCTTGAACTGGACCGCGATCTTGACGCGGTCCCCCTCGTCCAGGAACTCCATCGCGCGCCGCGCCTTGGTCTTGAGGTCGTTGGTGTCGATCTTGACCTTGAGCCGGATCTCCTTGAAGGTCTGCGACCGCTGCTTCTTCTTCTGCTCCCGCTCACGCTTCTGGAGCTCGTACTTGTACTGGCCCCAGTCGAGGATCCGGCAGACCGGTGGGACCGCCGTCGGCGCAACCTCCACGAGGTCGAGACCCTTCTCGCGCGCCAGTGCCTGCGCCTGGAATGTGGGCATCACGCCCAGCTGCTGACCTTCGTCGTCGATGACCCGCACCTCGCGGATGCGGATCATGTCGTTCACTCGGAGCTCTTTAGTCAGGTTGTGGGGTCTCCTTCAATGACAAGGCCACCGGCCGATACGGCCCGTGGCCACGATACAGATTCACCTGGGTCGCAAAGCCACGGGACTATAGCATCGGCCGCGAGCGAGGGTCAACGAACTCGCGACTCGACTCCCCACGACGCAGAAGCGGTTGTCCTCGGGATCGGCGAGAATCGGACACCTTCGGTCACCGGTCCAATATCCGATCCGGTCATCATGTGTAGATGCTGAACGAACCGACGCGTGGCTGACGGAGGCCGGTTCACCCGGCTCGTTCCCATCCTGCGCGTCGCCGACCTGGATCTGGAGGTCGCCTTCTACGAAGCACTGGGACTCCGCGTCACGTACCGCGGCTCGGAGTACCCGGACTTCATCGCACTCGGCGACGATCAGATCGAATTCGGAATCGAGCATTCCGAGCTGTTCGACGAGGACGAGGCCCGGCGCGTTCTGACATGGCAGCTGGGTGTCCGCGACGTAGATGAGGCAGCCGCGATCTGCGTATCCGCAGGTTTCGTTCACCAGGTCGAGACCCACGAGCCAGCGGTCAATTGGCGTTACCGCACCATTAGGCTGCGGTCGCCTAATGGCTACGCTGTGCATCTCGAAGGACCGACCGAGTAGGTCCTGAACCGAGGGACTACGCGGCCTCCGCCGGCTCCCCGGCAAGATCGAACCGGACCAGCATGCGCCCGGCGTCCACGGCGCGGCCGACCGCGTCGCGATCGGGACCGCCTCCTGTCGCGCGCGGGATCCCCGCCAGCCAGCGAAACCACCGGTGCTCGGCGAACAGCCGCTCGTGAGCGTCCACCGACTCCCGGCGGTCGAGGACCGCCACCGGGCGGACGCTGCGCCACCGCCCGGAGAGCCGTATGGCGACCTCCGGGCTCGCCTGAGCCTTGGCCCACCATCGGTCCCCCGTCGTCACGAACACCGTCGGTCCTTGGCGGATGTACGACACCGGCGTCGTGAACGTATTCCCCGTCTTGGCGCCGCGCCAACGGATGAGGATCCACCATCGGCTGAGCGGCCAATGCAGCGGCGATCCGAGAACGAGCCGCATGACGGGGTTGAGCAACCGGAGCAGATTGCCGAGCAGCGTGTTGCGGAGCGCCGGATGCGCCACGCGATCGCCCGTCATGGATAGTCGAAGAAGACGGCTACCTGCCGTCCGTCCGGATCCGCGAGCCGGAACGAACGCGTTCCCTCATAGCGGTCGCCGCTCGGCGGCCCCGCCAGGGCGAAGCCGCGCCGCGACAGCTCCTGGGCCCATGCGTCCACTTCCGCGGCGGTCTCGACGCGGAACCCGAGCTGCATCCCGTCCCGCGCGGCACGCTCGCCGCGGCGGAAGCTGAGCTCCAGGCCACCGAGCTGGAGGTCGACACCGGAGTCGTCGCTCGCGCGTCGCGAGAACCCGAACGCCGACTCGTAGAACTCCGCCACCCGAGTCGGGTCGGTGGACGCCAGGGCGATCTGGCCGATGCTGCGCATCTTCCGCATGGCTACGCCGATGTCTGCGGTTCGGACGGGCCGCTCGTCTCGGCGTAAGGCCACAGCTCGCGTCCACTGACGCGTGCGGCGAGGTCGTCGGCGAACTCCTCGAGCGGGACGCCCTGACTCGACTCGCCGGTCCGCAGCCTTGGGCTGACCGCGCGCGCCTCTTGATCACGATCCCCGACCACGAGCATCACGGGTACCTGCTGGCCCTGCGCGTCGCGGAGCTTGGCCTGCATCCGTTCGCTTCGGTCGTCGACCGCCGCGCGGAGCCCTCGTGCCTGCAACGCGTCGCGGACCTCCGCAGCGTAGTCGCCGTGCCGGTCAGCGATGGGGATCACCATCGCCTGCACCGGCGCCAGCCACGCCGGAAACGCCCCGGCGTAGTGCTCGGTGATGATGCCGACGAAGCGCTCGAACGAGCCGAAGATCGCGTAATGGATCATCACCGGGCGCTCGAAGTGTCCGTCCGCGGTGCGGTACTCCAGATCGAAGCGCTGTGGCAGCTGATAGTCGAGCTGGATCGTGGGCAGCTGCCATTCACGACCGAGCGCATCGTCGATGAAGACGTCGATCTTCGGCGCATAGAACGCCGCTCCGCCGGGATCGACCTCGTAGGGCAGCGCGGCCGCCTCGAGCGCGTCCCGCAGCTTTCCCTCCGCCATCTCCCAGAACTCGTCCGACCCGAGACGCTTCTCCGGGCGCGTGGCGAGCTTGAAGTGCGGCCGGAAGGCGAACGGCGCGTACTGCCGCTGCATCAGGGTCAGCGCGAGACCCAACTCCTCCGGGACCTGGTCGGGCCGACAGAAGACGTGGGAGTCGTCCTGGATCAGCTGTCGCACCCTGAACATGCCCGCCAGCGCGCCGGTCCGCTCCTTCCGCATGAGGACGCTGTAGTCGCTGAAGCGGATCGGCAGGTCCCGATACGAGCGCGAGCGTGTCCGGTAGACCAGGATCTCCTCGGGGCAGTTCATCGGCTTGAGCCCGGAGACGTGGTCGGCATCGTCCACGACGAACATGTTGTCCTGGTACAGCTCCCAGTGACCCGACTGCTCCCAGAGCTCGCGGCGGACCAGCGTGGGCGTGCGGACCTCGCTGAAGCCGCCGCCCCGGCGTACCTCGCGCGACCAGTCCTCCAGCGCCCGGAAGATCACCATCCCGTTGGGGTGCCAGAACGGCGCAGCAGGCGACTCGGGATGGAAGGTGAACAGGTCGAGCTCGCGACCGAGCCGGCGGTGGTCGCGCTTCTTCGCCTCCTCGAGCCGCCACAGATACGTGTCGAGGTCGGCCTGCGACGCCCAGGCGGTGCCGTAGATGCGCTGCAGCATGGGCCGCGTCTCGTCGCCGCGCCAGTAGGCTCCCGCGGAGCTGAGAAGCTTGAACGGACCGAGCTTCGCGGTCGACTCGAGGTGCGGTCCGCGGCAGAGGTCCTCGAACGACCCGTGCCGGTAGAACGAGACGACCTCGCCCTCCGCGGGCGGAAGCTCCCGGACGATCTCGACCTTATACGACTGGTCCTGCGCCTCGAGCTTCTCGAGCGCCTGTTGGCGCGGGAGCTCCTCTCGCTCGAACGCCAGACCCGCGGCGATCTGCTCGCGCATGTTTCGCTCGATCGCTTCGAGGTCCGCCGGCGTCAGGGGGCGCGGCAAATCGAAGTCGTAGTAGAAGCCGTCCTTGATTGGCGGGCCAATTCCGAGCCGCGCAGCCGGGAACAGATCGACCACAGCGGCAGCCATCATGTGGGCCGCAGAGTGGCGCATCCGGGTCAGCGCGTCGTCATGCTCGACAGGGCCGAGCTCGTCGGCCAGGGCCTCTTGCGTCTCCACGGGCGAAGCGTAGCGCAGCGCGACTCGGCGCCGGCGCAGTGTGACTCGCGGCCGGCGCAGCGGCGCCCGCGCGTGACGTCAGCCCGGCTCGTCCTGCGCTTCGTCGGTGTCGAGCCCGGGAGCCGGGTACGGCACGCGCGAATCCGCGCCGGCACCGGTGCCCGTCGAGGCCGCGACGGTCTCGTCGTCGCCGAGCGGTCGCCGCGCATCCATGTTGCCGCGAGCGCTGGTCGGACCGCCCGCGAGCCCCGGCTCCTCGTCGCTCCCCACGTCGGCGCCACTCCCGACCGGGTAGCCGGTCTCGCCGCGCGCCTCGCGCACCTGATCGGCGGTCTCCGCGTTGATGATTCGATCGTCGCTCACGGTGGCCCTCCTATCTCTTCCGCTTCTCGCGGGCGCGTCGAGCCTGGGCGTCATCGCGTCGCGCCTCCTTCGCCTTCTCTCGCGCTTCCTTCGCGGTTCGCGCGACCTTCCCACCTGCCGTGGGAGCAGGCGGATCATCGGTCGACTTGATGCGGGTGTCGGGCCCGCGCGCGGCCTGCGGGTCGGACGGGCCCTTCTCGTCCTTCGGGACCCATCGGTCGTCCTCTTTCTCGTAGGAGTGCTTCAGCGAGGCGAACGCCACGCGGTGCGCGGCCTCACCCTCACCGTACGTTTCGACCGCGCTGTCGTGCGTCTCGACCCAGATGTCCTGGGCATGCTTATCGGACCGCTCGATCGTGCTCGGCATCTCGGCCTTGCCCGATGGCCTGGCCGACGCGCGCTTGCTTCCGCGGGGCGGCATGCAGGGCGCTCCTAGACCGTCTTGAACTGCTCGAACGGCTGACGGCAATCGCCGCAGTGGTAGATCGACCGGCAGAGCGTCGGGCCAAAGGCATTCTCGAGGGTGGTCCGCCGCGATCCGCAGTACGGGCACTCCGCTACTGGCAGCGTGAACGACGGCAGGACCTGGAGCAGCTGACCCTCGGGCATCGCTGCTGCCGCCGACGGCGGGGCAAACCCGCTCTCGCGGAGCTTCCGGCGCCCGTCGGGTGTGATGCGCGCGGCGGTCCACGGCTCGGCGAAGGTGACCGATACGTCGACCTCGCCGGCGAACGGCGAGAGGCGCTCGCCGATCGCGGCGCGCATGACGTCGACGGCGGGACAGCCCACGAAGGTCGGCATGATCTCGACCTCGAGTCGCGAGGCGTCCTCGCCGACGAACTCGACGCGTCGCACGATGCCGAGGTCTATGACCGAAACGCTTGGGATCTCCGGGTCGGCGACGTCGGCCAGCGCGCGCCACACCTCTTCAACCCGAGCGGACCCGCTGGGAAGCGCCTCGATCACCACGTCGCACCATCCTGGGAGCGCGCCACCATCGTGAACTGGCTCCACAGCCACCGGAAGTCGTCGGTGCGATGGGTCCGTCCCTCGACCGCACCCGCGACCGCGGCGGCCGTCCGAGGCACGGCCACGTCGAGCGGCTCGAGCGTCGTCGCGAGGTGGTCCAGCCAGCGTTGGCGGAGTGCATCGAACCGATCGGCGATGATGCCCTCGCTCACCAAGACCGCCTCGCCGCGAAGCGCGCCGAGCACCGTCATGGCGTCCGGCCAAAGCCGCTCGAGCGCGGCGGTCAGGCGGCCGCGCGCGTCCCGACCGCCTTCGGCGAGTCGTCGCATCCATGCATCCATGTGAAGGAGATGGTACGTCTCCTCGCGGCGGATCTTCGCTACGAGCTGAGCCAGGGGCGCATACGACGACGCCGCGAGGGCCTCGAGCCGCACCGCATCGGCGGTGTCATAGAGGTACCGCCGGGCGATGCTGAACGCCCAGTCGCCGCGCGCGTGGTTCAGCAGTCGCGCGTGCCGGTACGCGTCCGGTTCCCGGCCGTAGGCGATCCGATCCGCATCGTCGCCGGTCAACTCGGCGAGGAGCTCGTACAGGACGCGGGCGTGACCGATCTCGTCCTGTGCGATGGAGCTGAACGCGACGTCCTCCTCGAGCATCGGGGCGATGCCAGTCCACTCCGAGTCCCAGTAGCCGATCACGAACTCGTCGTCGGCCATGCTGAGCAGCAGCTCGGCAAGTGCCTCGCGGACCGCGGCGTCGTGAGGCGCTCGCGCCGCGGGCGTGCTCGTGCTCACGAGCGGCCGCTCCGTGCCCGCGCGGCATCGAGCTTGTCCTTGAGGACGAAACCGCCGGGGTGCTTGTGGGACCGATCGAGCACGGGCTTCAGCAGGTCCGCGTTCTCCAGCTCGAGGATGCCCTCGCGGCGGACGACCCACAGCCGGATGCTCTCGCCGCGCCGCCCGTAGAACTCCCGCGCGTAGTGGAGCGCCAGGCCGTCGTCGGGAGCGACCACGTTCCCGCCGTGAAGCATCGGGTCGCCCTCGCGCTCCTGCCGGAAGACTTCGTAGACGTGCTGCTGTGTCCCGTCCGTCGACGGCGGCGTCGGGTCGGTCCGCTCGGTCGGCTCGGTCACGGCGGGCTCAGGCCGCCAGGCCGCGCGCCCCGACGATGCTCTCGCGTACCCAGCGGCCCTGCTCGTAATTCAGGCGCCGGAACTCGAGCCGGTCCTGCGAGCGCGGCCCGTGGCCGGTGACGACGCTCTTGAGCTCGTCCCAGTCCGGTTCGGTGTAGCTCCAGCGCTCGGTCGCCTCGTCGTAGCGAAGCGCCGGATCGGGGACGGTCAACCCGAGCTCCCAGATCCGCGGCACGTTGACCGACAGGAACTCCTGCCGCAGCTGCTCGTTGTGCTTGCTCTTGATCCGCCAGATCAGGTCCTTGTCCCTGGCCGGGTCGCTCGGCGGACCGTGCATCTGCATCAGGGGGCCCCACCATCGGTTCAGGGCGTTCTGGATCAGGCCGCGCTGCGCATCGGTCCCGTTCATCATGGTCAGGACGACGTCGCGTCCGTGCATGATGTGAACCGATTCCTCCCAGCAGATCTTCTTCATGGTGCGGCCGTAGGGCGCGTAGGAGGAGTCGCGGAGCGCCTGCTGGGCGACGATCGCCGCGGCGTCAACCAGCCAGGCAATGATCCCAACGTCCGCCCAGCTCTCGGTCGGGTAGTGGAACACGTTGTGGAACTTGGTCTTGCCGCTCACCAGGTCGGCGAACATCGCGTCGCGTGACTTGCCGAGGTCCTCGCAGAGCCGATACAGCAGCTGCGCGTGTCCCACCTCGTCCTGGACCTTCGAGGTGATCGACAGCTTGCGGCGGAGCGTCGGCGCGCGGAGGATCCACTCGCGCTCGGGGAGCACGCCCATCAGCTCGCTGTTGGCGTGCATCTCGATGAACTTCAACAGCGCGGCCCGGTAGTCTTCCGGCATCCAGTCCCCTGCCTCGACCTTGCCGCCTTTGCCGACGTGCGCGTAGAAAGCCTCGGCCTCGCTCGGGTGTCCGTTGGTCGCCATCGGTCTAGTTTCCCACCAAGTCGGGTGCCGGTCCACGTGGTTGCGCAGGCGTCAGGTCGCCGTCCGACGCTCTCGCATCCACAGACGCGCCTCGTAGACGGTCGAGAAGACCAGCACGCCCACGAGTGCGAGGAGCCAGCCGAACGCGAGCCAGCCGAGGATCGCCGGGTCGTAGAGACCGATGATGTCCTGCGGCGGCTCGATCGCCCACGGACCGAAGTGGATCGCGGCCAGGAACAGCGCCCCGCCGCCGGAGAGCAAGATCCAGAACCCAGCGCCGATACGCCCCGATGCGTACAGCAGCAGGCCGGTCGCGATGATCGGGTAGATCGCCAGGCTGTAGGTGAACGCGTTGACCTCGGGCGTGATCGGCCAGCCGACGTGATTGCCGCGGGTGACGTGATCGATGTGATGACCGATGGCGAGGACCAGCGCCACGCGATGAGCAGGTAGAGGCCGCGATCCTGATGCCGCGGCTGACCCGGGTGCTCGCTCACCGGCGAACCGTACCGCGCCCACCTGCATCGGTCACGTCTTGACCGAGCGATACAGTCGTCCCGTCATCTCCTCCATCGAGGCGCCGATGTCGCCGCTGGTAGTCCTCGCTCCGGGCGCGTCGGGCGGCGCCGCGAGCATGCGGCCGTACGTCGACGCGCTGACCCGGCTGGGCGTGTCGGCGCGCGCGATCGACATCCCCAAGGGGCAGGCCGAACGGGCCGTCGGGGCGTGGCTGGCTGCCGTACCCGCATCGGAGGAGACGGTGGCCGGCGGTCGCTCGTACGGCGGTCGGGTCGCCAGCCTTGCCGCGTCGCAGGCCGGATACGGCGGGCTGGTTCTCATCAGCTACCCGCTTCACCCGCCCGGGCGTCCGGAGGCGGCGACGCAGCGCACGGCGCACTGGCCCCAGATTCGGTGTCCGGTCCTGGTTCTCGCCGGCGACGCGGATCCGTTCGCTCGCGCGCCGTTGCTCCGTGACGCCGTCAAGCGTCTCCCGACGGCTGAGTTGGTGATGTATCCCGGCGGCCGGCACGGGCTGATGGCGGAACTCGACGACCTGGCGTGCCGGATCTCGGACTTCGTCGCGGACGTCTCGCGCCGTTGATGGATCCGTCGAGCAGCGGATAGGCGATCGACCCGACCACCCCGGCCAGCAGGTCGTCGACGACGTCCCACGTGCCGCGCACGTTCCGCAGTCCGAAGACGACGTCCGAGTAGTACTCCTGCGCCTCGAGCAGGATGTGGACGACCTGGACGATCCCGATGGCGCTCAACGCCGGGAACCCGAACAGCCGCTGAACCACGAGCGTGGCCGCGCCGGTGCCGTGAGCGTGGGGGATAAGGTCGAAGCGGCGGTATCGGTCGTAGAGGTCGAAGTGGTTCCCCGCCGCGTCGAGCCAGAAGATCGACAGGTAGAGGTTGTCGAGCCAGAACGGATAACGCTCGGCGCTCGCGGCGGGCGCCTTGCCGCGAAGGCGCCGCAAGGCCTGCACGGCCGGGAACGCGAGCGAGAGCCCGCCGATCACGATCAGGTTTCGCACACCGAGCGCCTTCCGCGCGAAGCGGGGGTCGTGTGGGTTGGCGAGGACCTCGACGAGAAATGCCAGCAGCGTCGCGCGCAGCGCGGCATTCACCCCCAAAGCCACCGCGTCGCCACGCAAGCTGTCACCCACCTGGGTGCATCGTAAGCGCCGCGCATCGGTCCAGCGGCTGAGGCATCATCGCCCGAATGGAATCTCCGCGGACGGATCCTTCCGCCGAGGCACCCGCGCTCCCGCGCCGACGCGGCCCGCGCCCGACCGTCCATCAGGGCATGCCCCATGCGCAGATCGGCGTTCCGGAGGTCAATGCCGAGCTCCACCGTCGGGCGTTCTCGCTGGAAGGCGTCACCGCTCGGCTGACGATCATCAGCGTCCCCGGCTCGCGGGCGCTGTGGCTCGAGGAGTCGATGCCACTCGCCCACCCTGAGGACATCGTCGCGGGCCGCGAGTTCACACACATCCACCCGGACGGCAGCCTCCACCTCCCGCTGGCGGAAGACCGTGCCGAGCAGGCAGTTCGAGCCGGCTGGGCTGAGGTGCATCCGGTCGCGCGCGCCCGGGGCCGCAAGGGGCTCGTCCTGGTCTACACGCCGCGGGACTTCGAGGAGCTCGAGGTGATATGGGGTCTGGTCCTTGACAGCTACTGCCACGTCACCGGAATGCCACGACCGAAGCCGATCCTGAACTGACGAACGACTGGGCACGCTATTTGCATATCGCGCCGCCGAGCCGACGTCGTCGATAGAACGCCGCGACCGTTTGCGTATCTGTTATGACGATGACGTGCGCGCCCACGACGTCGCCATCCTTCTGAACCCCGTCGCCGGCGGAGGCCGCGCGATACGTGCGCTGAACCAGGTCCTGCCCGTGCTGAACGCGGCCGGTGTCGCGGTCGACGTGTGGACGTCAGACGCGGCCGGGGACCTCGAGCGTCACGCGCGCGAGGCGGCAGCGCGCCGATCGGAACGGGTCATCGCGATAGGCGGTGACGGCAGCGTCCAGGAGGTCGCGAATGGACTGCTGTCGGCGCCCGATCCCCCGTCGATGGCCGTCATTCCCGCCGGCCGCGGGAACGACCTCGCCCGGACGCTCGGCATTCCGATGCGCGTTGCGGACGCGGCGCGGCTGGCGATCAAGGGCGATCCGCGCGCGATGGACGTCGGCGAGTGCAACGGGCGGTACTTCGTGATCGCCGGCGGGATCGGATTCGATGGGGAGGTCGCGTACCGCGTCTCCCACGCTGCCCGGCCCTGGCAGCGGGCGAAGGCCGTGTACCTGGCCGGCACACTGCTCGAGCTGCGCCGGTACCGCAACCGAGAACTCAAGATCGAGATGGACGGCAAGACAATCGAGAGGCGAGTGCTGCTCGTCGCTATCACGAACTGCCCGTACTACGGCGGCGGGATGATGATCTGTCCGGAGGCGGACATCGCCGATGGGCTCCTGGACGTCTGCATCGTCGGCGACATCAGCCGCCGCGAGGCGCTGCGCGAGATCCCGGGGATTTACCGCGGCCGGCACGTGAGCAACCCGGCCGTCGAGTTCCACCGCGCACGCACCGTCCGCGTCGAAGGCGGCGCAGACGTGAGGTCACACCTCGACGGCGAGCCTTCGGGTCCGCCCCCGCTGACGTTCCGCGTGTTGCCGGCCGCGCTGCGGGTGGTCGCTCCTGTCTAGGCCGCGACCGCGACCACGTCGGCTGCGGCGGCGGCATCGGCCACGAGGCTGAACCCGATGCCGCAGGCATCACAGCGCATCTCGCCGTCGAGCTCGTCGCGGCTTATCGCGAGTGTCTCGCTGCACCAGGGGCATTCAAGCTTGATGACCATCTCGCACCTCCTTGGCGCAACCATCGGTCGCCTATGCGACACCTCGCCTGTCGCATTGGCGCGCTTCTGCCGGAACCGATCCGGCCGCATCGGTGTATGGAGGCTGGGGCGCCAATCGGGCGCCCGAGGCTGCGCCGTGAGGCGCGAAAGGGAGAACGACCGATGCGACTGAGAGTCATCCTGTCGACGCTTCTTGCGGCGGGCGCGGCACTCGCGATCGCCACGACCACGGTCGCCGGTGGCAACGCGACCGCGACGCTCGACAACGGCGAGCCGCCGGAGCCCCCGGCGGGCGAGCCCGTGGTCATCGGCTTCACACTGCTCCAGCACGGCGTGACGCCCGTCAGCTGGCCGAGCGCATTCGTGACGGCGACGAACGTCGAGACGGGCGAGCAGGTCAGGGCCGAAGCCACGGCTCAGGGCGCCGAGGGCCACTACGTCGCGACGCTCAGGTTCCCGACCGACGGTTCGTGGGTGTGGGCGATTCGCACGCGCGACCTGGAGGTGACGACGACGTTCGCGCCGATCGACGTGTCGCCCGCCGGCGCGGCCCCGACTTCGGCCACTCCGGCCGCGGAGACCCCGATGATCCTCGGCGCGGCCGTCGCGCTGTTCGCGATCGCGCTCATCGCGCTCGGGTCGGCGCTGGCGCTGCGATCTGGGCGCCGCGGTAAGGTCGATCGCGACGAGGCTCCGGTCCCGGTCAGGGCCTGAGCACGCACGATCGCGGGTCGAGGCCCCTGCAGCCTGACCGAAGCGCGGCGACGGTGACACGGTGCACGGGGCCTCACCCGGCGTCCGGGATCGCGGCAGGTGGAGGGCCGTCCACTGGACGAAGACGAGCTGGTCGAACTTGCGCAGGCCGGCGACGTGGCGGCGTACGAGTCGCTCGTGCGCGACTACGAGGCGATCGCATTCCGAATCGCCTACCTCGTCACGGGCGACGCCGCCGAAGCGCAGGACGCCAGCCAGGAGGCGTTCGTGAAGGCCTTTCGCGCACTCCGACGGTTCCGGCGAGGCGCCGCGCTGCGGCCATGGCTGCTCCGGATCGTGGCGAATGAGGCGCGTAACCGCCGCCGAGCCGCGGGTCGTCGAGCCGGGCTCGCGCTGCGGATCGCGCAGGATCGCCCCTCGGGTGGTGCGGCCCCACCGCCCGAGGTGGCGGTCTTGGCCAAGGAGCGCCGGGACGCGTTGCTCGCCGCCGTCAATCGGCTGCGTGACGACGAGCGCCGGGTGATCGGCTACCGCTACTTCCTCGACATGTCGGAGGCCGATGCGGCCGCGGCGCTGAACTGGCCACGCGGTACAGTCAAGTCCCGTCTGTCGCGGGCGATCGCGCGACTGCGCGTGGCAATCGCAGAGGATGTCCGGTGACGAGCCGCCACGTGCCCGAGTCCGACGGCGATCTCGCCCGCGAGCTGCGCGCGCTGGGCGCGGCGATCGCGTTCCCGACGACACCACCGCTCGCAGCGGCGGTCGCGGCCCGTCTCCGCGCTCCAGCGCCGACTCCCCGCGGCCCGCGATGGCTCGGAGGCCGTTCCATGGTGCGCGCCTTTGCGCTGGCCGTGATGGGGCTCCTCGTGCTCGCGGCTGCCGCGGCCGCGATCCGCTGGGGGCTGGGCGGCGTGAATTTCCGCTTCACCGACGAGACTGCCTCCCCGCTCGCGAGCAGCGTGCGCTCGTCGCTCTCGTACGGCGACGAGACGACGCTGCGGGAGGCGGAAGCGCGCGTCGGGTTCGAGGTGCTGTTGCCGGCGCTCGAGGAGCTGGGCCAGCCGGATGCCGTTTTCGTCACTCGGGTCCCGGCCAGCGGCGGTGTCGCGCTGGCCTACGGGGCCAGACCCGGCTTCCCGGTCGACAACCGCACCGGCGTCGGGCTGCTGTTGACCGAGGTCCGTCTCGGCATGGGTCCCGAGACCTTCGAGAAGCTCATCCACCAGGGCGTGCGTGTCGACAACGTCACGGTCAACGGCACGCCGGCCTACTGGATCGCCGGCGGCACCCACGTCTTGATCTACCGCGACAGCCAGGGAGGCGAGGTCGCCGAGGAGACTCGCCTCGTCGGCGACACGCTGTTGTGGGAGGAGGCCGGCCTGACCCTCCGACTCGAGAACGCGCCGAGCCTCTCGGACGCGCTGCGCGTCGCAGAATCGGCCCGCTGACTCGGCGCGGCGTGCGCCTCAGCCGCCGGTGAGCTGACCTGCCGGCGCACCGCCCTTCAGCTCGGCGAGGCGCGCCTCGACCTCGATCTCGTCCTCATCGGTCTCGAGCTGCGCGAACTGGTCGTCGAGCGACGAGGTCGCGACTTCCTCCATGCCGCGCGCCATGGCCTCCTGGCGGCGGATGCGCTCCTCGAAGCGGTTCAGCTCGCTCGTCGGGTCCATGACCGATACGTCCCGTACGGCCTGCTGGACCTGCACCTGCGCCTGCGCCATCTTGGCCCGGCTGACGAGCTCGTCACGCTTCTGGACCAGCTCCTCGCGCTTCACCCGGAGCTTGTTGAGCCCGTCCTTGAGCTTGTCGGTGAGCTCCGTCTGCTGTGCGATCTGCGACGCGAACGTCTGCGTCTGCTGCTCGAAACTGATCTGGCGCCGCAGCGCGAGCTTGGCGAGGTCGTCGAACCGGTCCGCCTCGGCGGACTGGCCCTGCGTGCGGACCTCATCGGCCTTGCGCGACGCAGCGGCCGCCTTGGACTGCCACTCGCGCAGCGCGTCCTGTGCCTCGCGCTGATCGTCCTCCAGCAGCCGGAGGTTGCCGACCGTCTGCGCCACGGCCTCCTCGGCCTCGCTGATGTTGTTCGTGAAGTCCCGGATCAGCTGGTCGAGCATCTTCTCCGGGTCTTCCGCGCTGTCGAGCATGGCGTTGACGTTCGCTCTGACCAGTTGACCGATGCGTCCCAAAATCGACTGAGCCACGCGTGCCTCCTTGTGAGTGCTGTTGTCCGGATTTCGCCGCTACCAGCCGCCTCCGCGCCCGCGACCGCCCCCGCCGCCGCGGAACCCGCCGCCGAAGCCGCCGCCCCCTCCGCGGCCACCGCCGAAACCGCCACCGAAGCCGCCGCCTCCGCCGAAGCCGCCTCGACTACGTCCGGAGCTTCCCCAGCGGCTTCCGCCCCAGCCTCCACCGCCGCCGCCGCTCAGGATGCTGCCGATGATGATCCCGCCGAGCAGCTCTCCCATCC
>JBHENJ010000048.1:0-7368 GCA_046262115.1 Candidatus Limnocylindria bacterium
CAAGTACGGCGAGAAGCGCGTCCTCGACACGCCGCTCACCGAGGGCATGATCGCGGGTGCCGCGATGGGCGCGGCACTCTACGGGCTTCGACCGATCGCCGAGATGCAGTTCGCCGACTTCGTCTATCCGGCTTTCAACCAGATCGTGAGCGAGATCGCCCGGATGCGCTACCGATCGAACGGCACATTCGGCGTGCCGCTGGTGATCCGGATGCCGTACGGCGGCGGCGTCCACGGGGCGCTGTACCACTCGCAGTCCAACGAGGCCTATTTCGCGCACACGGTGGGTCTCAAGGTCCTTGCACCCGGCACGCCGGCCGACGCCAAGGGACTGCTCAAGGCGGCGATCCGCGATCCCGACCCGGTGATGTTCTTCGAGCACAAGAAGACGTATCGGCTCTTCAAGGCGGAGGTCCCGGACGGCGACTACGTGACTCCCATCGGCAAGGCCGATGTCGCCCGGTTCGGCGACAACCTCTCGATCTTCTGCTACGGCTACATGCGGACCTGCGCGCTGCAGGCAGCGGAGACGCTGGCGGGCGAGGGCATCGAGGCGGAGGTGGTCGACCTTAGGACGCTCCGACCGCTCGACACCGACACGATCCTCGAGTCGGTGCGCAAGACCGGGAAGGCACTGGTAGTCCACGAGGCGAACCGTTTCAGCGGCTTCGGCGCCGAGGTCGCGGCGCTCATCGCCGAGCAGGCGTTCGACTCGCTCGACGGCCCGGTGACGCGCCTCGCGGGTCCCGAGGTCCCCGGCGTGCCGTTCCACCACGACCTCGAAGAGTGGTTCATGCTCAACCCCGAGAAGATCGCATCGGCCGCGCGCGAGCTCGCGGCGTACTAGGAGCGAACCAGATGGCGACCACGATCAAGATGCCGCAACTGGGCGAGTCGGTGACGGAGGGAACGATCGAGCGCTGGCTCGTCAAGGAGGGCGACACCGTCGAGCAGTACGACCCGCTGTTCGAGGTCGTCACCGATAAGGTCAATGCCGAGGTGCCGGCGGAGATCGCCGGCAAGGTCACGAAGATCATGGTCGGCGACGGCCAGACGGTGAAGGTCGGCACGCCGCTGGCCGAGATCGACGCCGGCGACGGCGCCGCGGAGGCGGGCGACCAGCCGCTCGCCGAGGCGAAGTCGAGCGACACGGCAACCCAGGACGAGCCGCCTGGCGCGAGGGAGGCCGCGCCGGCCGAGGTCAGCGCTCAGGCCGAAGCGGCGGCGGGGATCCAGGCCTCGGCCGAGACGGGCCCGGAGGCTGACGCCGCTGGGCGCGCCGCGGAGACCGCGGCGCTCAAGCTCGAGCCGACGAGCGGTGGAGCGGTGAACGGTGGCGGCGGTCAATCGGCCGGAGGGGAGGATCGTTCCGACGGCGCCGCGCGCATGACGCCCGTCGTCCGCAGGCTGGTCCGCGAGCACGGCATCGACATCGCGCAGCTCAAGGGAAGCGGCGCCGGTGGTCGGATCACGCGCGACGACGTGCTCGAGTTCGGGCGCCGCCGCGACGAGGGCGGCGCGCCCCAGGAAGCTCCCGCCGCCGGCGAGGAGCCTGAGCCGGCGCGGCGCGAGCAGCCGACCGCGGCGGGTTACGCGCCGCCCACCAGCGTCGCCGCGCCCAGCGGCGGCGACAGCGCGATTGCCATGACGCAGATGCGCAAGGGGATCGCCGCCCATATGGTCAAGGCGAAGCAGACGATCCCGCACGCCTACACCGTGGTCGAGGTCGACATGACCAACGTGGTGCGCTGGCGCGAGGCCATGAGCAACGAGTACAAGGCGCGCGAGGGCGTCGGCCTGTCGTACGTCGCCGTCCTCGTCAAGGCGGTCACCGAGACGCTGCGCACGCACCCCACGCTGAACGCGCAGTACGCCGAGGACAAGATCATCCTCAAGCAGCGCATGAACATCGGCATCGCCGTCGCGGTGGACGACGGGCTGCTGGTTCCGGTCATCCACGACGCCGACCAGCTCTCGATCGCCGGGGTCAACCGCAAGATCAACGACCTCGCGGCGCGCGCACGCGCCAACCGCCTGCGCCTCGACGAGATCCAGGGCGGCACGTTGACCGTCAACAACACGGGCTGGTTCGGCTCGGTGACCTCGATGCCGATCGTCAACGCGCCCGAGGTGGCGATCCTGTCGATGGAGGCGATCGTGAAGCGTCCGCGCGTGATCGAGATGGACCGGACCGATGTGATCGCGATCCGGCACATGATGAACCTGTGCGCCAGCTTCGATCATCGCGTCCTCGACGGCGCGCAGGTCGGCGCCTTCATGCAGGACGTCCGATCGCGCCTCGAGGGCTGGCCGATCACCACGCCGATCAGCTGACCGGATCGGCCGGGTCGTCCCTCGCGGTAGGCGGTCATCAGCCAGTCCGAGACGCCCGGCGGGAGGTACTTCACCGCCTCGCGCATCGTGACTCCAGACGCGCGATGGGTCCTGGGCGCGAGCCAGGCAGCCACGGACTCGGGGTCGCGCTTGCCGGCCTCGCGCAGCACCCAGCCGATCGCCTTGCGGATGAAGAACTCACGCTCGTCGAGCATGCCGTCCGCGCGACGTGCGAAGCGGTCTAGCGGCGCGCCCGCGCGGAGCGGGCGGAGCTCGGCGAGCAGCGATGCTCTGCGGATCCAGAAGTCGTCGTCTCGCGCCCAGCGGTCCAGGACCCTGGTCGCCGCCGCCTCGTGACGCGCAATCATGCACCCGACGACGTCCCCGGCAAGTCCGTCGACCAGAGCCCAGGTCCGGGACTCCCGGACCAGCCGCTCGATCAACGGCAGGTCGCCGGGGCCGAGTGTCGCCACGTAGCGCTCGAGCGTGAAGGTCGCGGCCATCCGGCGCTCGTGGACCGGCCGCTCCCACAGCCGCTCGACCAGCGCGACCACGTCGTCGTGCGTGAGTGACCGATCCCGCGCCGCGAACGCGCCAACCACGGCACGGATCTGCCAGACCGTGGTGCCCAGGAACTCGAGGTCGCTCTTGAGGTACCGCTTCTCGCTCGTCGCCCGCTCCGGGGTGGCGACGACGCGGAGGGCGTCCTCCACCTTGTTCGCCGCGTCGGCCGCGTCGAAGCGCTCCATGCCGGCGACACGATAGCGGCCACGCTCGTTCGGTAGACTCTGGCGCATGGCAGACGACGCTCCGCCCTCCGACTTCAGTTCGCTCGGGGAGCTGAGCGTGCTCGGTCCACCGGCCGCGCCACCACATGCGGGCGGTCCGTCCGACGTCATGTACCCGGGCGGCGCCGGAGTCGACGGCGGACTCCCAGCGCCCGGGGATCCGATCCCGGAGAACGCGGGCCCGGACGGCCGGCGGCCGGAGTGGCTCAAGGTCCGTATCGGGGCTGGAGAGACGTACGCCGGACTAAAGCGCCTCATCCGCAACGAGCAGCTGAACACCGTGTGCGAGGAGGCGCGTTGCCCGAACATCGGTGAGTGCTGGGCGCTCGGAACCGCGACCTTCATGATCCTGGGCCGCGTCTGCACGCGAAACTGCGGGTTCTGCGCCGTCGAGACGGGCCGTCCTCCAACGACCGATTACGACGAGCCACGACGCGTGGCCGAGACGGTGGCGACCATGCGGCTGAGCCACGTGGTGATCACCGCGGTTGCTCGCGATGACCTCCGCGACGGCGGCGCCGGCATCTTCGCCGATACGATCCGCGAGGTGCGCCTCGCGAACCCTCGGACGAGCATCGAGGTTCTCATCAGCGACCTCAATGGCGACGTCGACGCGCTACGGCTGATCGTCGAGGTGCAGCCGGAGATCCTCAACCACAACGTCGAGACGGTCCCCCGCCTGCAACGCTCCGTGCGCCGCCGCGCGCGGTGGGACAGGAGCGTGGGAGTGCTCGTCGATGGACGTCGAATCGCTCACGAGATCGGCTCGGAGATGGTCACCAAGACGGGGCTCATGCTCGGGCTCAGCGAGACCTGGGACGAGGTGCTCCACGCGATGCGCCTGCTGCGGGCGGCGGACATCGACGTCCTCACCATCGGCCAGTACCTGCGACCGAGCAGGCAGCACCTCCCGCTGCTGAAGTACTACACGCCCGGCGAATTCGCGGCGCTGCGCCGGATCGGACTCGAGATGGGCTTCCGGCACGTCCAGTCCGGTCCGCTCGTCCGCTCCAGCTACCACGCTGCCGAACAGGTGCCGAACGTTCCCGCCAGGGCGGCGATGTGACGGCGACCTCCGGTACCTGCTGGCAAACACGCGTCGCGTCCGCCATGGCACGCTTCTCCTTCGACGAAGCGTGACGGTCCTCCGCGACATCTCCACGGCTCCGGCGCCGACTCGGCGAGAGCGGCCGTTCGAGCCCGCCAAGGACGAACGGCCGCTGCTCGCAGCGCACGGCGGGACGCTTGACGTCGAGTGGCTCGGGCGCGTCCCGTACCTCCGGACGTGGGAGCTACAGGACGAGCTCGCCGCTCAGCGCCGAGCAGGACAGATCGGCGATCGGCTGTTGCTCCTGGAGCACCACCCGGTCTACACCATCGGGCGCGGCGGCGATGCCGCCAACCTCCTGGCCGACGGCGACCGGCTGCGCTCACTCGGCGCGGAGTTCTTCAGGATCGACCGCGGCGGCGACATCACCTTCCACGGGCCGGGACAACTGGTCGCCTATCCCATCGTGTCGCTGCGCGATCCACTCGACCTGCGCCGCTACGTTCGTGCGCTCGAGGAGGCGATCATCCGCACCGCGGCCGACGTCGGCGTCGGCGCCGACCGCCTCGACGGCCTGCCCGGCGTCTGGGTCGCGGGTCAGCGCAAGCTCGCCGCCATCGGCGTGCGCGTCCGTCGGGGCGTCACGACGCACGGACTTGCGTTCAACGTCAACACCGAGCTGGCGTGGTTCGACGAGATGGTTCCGTGCGGCATCCCGGGGAAGGGCGTCACGTCGCTCGTCCGCGAGACGGGGCGAAGCCTGAGCGTAGCCGACGTCGCAAGGCCGCTCGCCGAGGCGCTCGCAGTGACGTTCGGTGTGCGGGCTGCCTACGGGGCATGGGGACCGCGCGGTCCGGCGGGAGCCGCGGAGGAGTGAGCGACACCGTCGTCGTCCGCGACCGCGGGGACGCCGAGCGTCATGCCGACCCACGCATCGAGGCGGGGGCGTTCGGCCCGTGGCGCACAAACGCGTACCTCATCTGGGATGGCCGTTCGCCCGAGGCGCTCGTGTTCGACCCCGGCATGGGCGCCGCCGCCGCGCTGACCGCTCGGGCCGGCCAGCTGGGGTTGACCGTCCAGCTGGTTGCGGATTCCCACGGCCACATCGACCACGTGTACGACAACGCCGCCATCGTGGCCGCCACAGGAGCGGACCTCGCGATCCACCCGGACGACGCCTACCGTCTGGCCGCTGGCGGTGCCGACGGCTGGCACCTCGAGCCGAGCCGCGCTACCCGTGATCTCAGCGAGGGCGACCGCGTCACGGCGGGAGCGCTCGCGTTCGTCGTCCTCCACATGCCGGGGCACACCGAGGGCAGCGTCTGCCTCTACGAGGAGCGCCACCGGTTGCTGCTGTCGGGAGACACCCTGTTCCGCGGCAGCTGGGGGCGGACCGACCTCGCCGGCGGCGACGATCGGCGGATGGTGGCGAGCCTATCGCGCCTCGCGCGAGACTTTCCGCACGACGTGCGCGTCCTCCCGGGGCACGGCGAGGAGACGACCATCGGCGCGGAGCTGGCGTGGCTCGAACGCGTCGCCTCGAGCGGCCGGCTGCTGCCGCCCTGACGAAACAGACTGGAGGGGACGAGATGGAGCGCCTTCGGATCACCTGGCTCGGTCATGGCGGCGTCCTGTACCGATCGCCGGGCGGCACGTGGCTGTGGGTGGACCGATGGACCGGCGCGCCGACGTACGCGGACGCGTTCCGCACTCCGGAGCGGGTCGACGTCGTCGCGCCCACGCACGGCCACTTCGATCACGCCGGGAACGACCTCGCCGATGTCGTGGAGCTTGCGCGTGCGGGCGGCCAGGTTGTCTGCAGCCACGAGATGAGCATCCAGCTCGCCCAGCACGGCATCGAGGCGATCGGTATGAATAAGGGAGGGACGGTCAAGGCCGCGGGTCTGCGGCTGACGATGCTCCGCGCCGATCACACCGGCGGCGCGACGCTCACCGGCGGGGAGTTCGACGTGACCCGCGATCTCGGGTGCTGGGGCTGGATCGTCGAGTTCGAGGACGGGACGCGGGTCTACCACAGCGGCGACACCGACCTCTTCGGCGACATGAGGCTCATCGCCGAGCGCTTCTCGCCCACGATCGCGGTCCTTCCGATCGGCGGTCACTACACCATGGACCCGACGGCGGCCGCGCAGGCGATCGCGCTCCTCGGCGTGACGCACGTGCTTCCCGTCCACTTCGGGACGTTCCCGGTACTGACCGGCACGCCGGCGGCGCTCCGAGAGGCAACCGCCGTCAATGTCATCGACCTCGAGCCCGGCGGGACGTGGGAGGCGTAGCCAGGGTTCGAGTCGACCGCGTGCGCGGATGACCGAACTGGCGCGCGGCGTGCGCGGAATGGTCGCCACGCCGCACCCGCTCGCGACGCTGGCGGGCATCGACGCGCTGCGTGCGGGAGGCAATGCCGTCGATGCCGCGGTCGCCGCCAACGCCATCCTGGCGGTCGTCTACAACCACGCCTGCGGGCTCGGCGGCGACGCCTTCGCGCTGGTGTGGTCGCCCGACGAGCAGCGCCTCCACGCGTACAACGGCAGCGGCCGCGCGCCCGCCGCGCTGACCGCCGGCCTCGTCCGGGAGCGCGGCCACGATGCCATGCCGGTCCGCGGGGCGCTGAGCGTCACCGTGCCGGGCGCCGTGGACGCGTGGTCGGCGCTGGTCACGCGCTTCGGGCGGCGGACGCTCGCCGACGCGCTCCTTCCGGCTGCCGAGATCGCCGACGGCGGCCACGCGGTGAGCGGGCGCTCGGCGGCCGCCATCGCGGCCTCCGAGACGCTCCTCCACGGCGACGACGGCGCAGCCGAGACGTTCCTGCCGGACGGAAGGCCGCCGCGCCCGGGGAGCCTGCTGCCACAGCCGATGCTGGCGCGGACCCTGCGGCTGCTGGCCCTCGAGGGCCGTGACGCGTTCTACCGCGGGCCGATCGCGCGCGACATCGTGGCCGCCATGGGGGCCGCCGGCGGCGTCATGTCGGCCGACGACCTGGCGTCGCACGCCGGCGAGTGGACCGAGCCGGTCCGGACGGCATATCGTGAGGTCGAGGCGTGCACGACGCCCCCGAACTCGCAGGGGCTGACCGCGCTCATCGCGCTCAAGGTCGTGGCGGCGCTTCGCGAGCGCGGCTGGCCCGACCACCCGGCAGACGTCGCCGTCTCCGCCGGCTCGACCGCGCCCGCCGCGCTG
>JBHENJ010000049.1:0-10543 GCA_046262115.1 Candidatus Limnocylindria bacterium
TGGTCGTGCAGTCACCCAACTTCCTGGGTCTGATCGAGCCGATGCGCGAGCACGCCGACGCCGCGCACGCGGTGGGCGCCCTGCTCGTCGCCGTCGTAGAGCCGATCTCACTCGCCGTGCTGGAGGCTCCCGGCTCGTACCGTGCCGACATGGTCGCCGCCGAGGGACAGCCGCTGGGGATCCCGCTCTCGTATGGGGGCCCGTACCTCGGCCTCCTCGCCTCGCACGAGTCGACGATCCGCCAGCTGCCCGGCCGGCTCGTCGGGGCGACCCGCGACGTGCGAGGCCGGCGCGGCTACGTTCTCACGCTTCAAGCGCGCGAGCAGCACATCCGCCGCGAGAAGGCGGCGAGCAACATCTGCACGAACCAGGCGCTGTGCGCGCTGGCGGCGACGGCGTACCTCGCTGCGGTCGGGCCGGACGGGCTCCGCGAGGTTGCCGAACTGTCGATCGTCCAGGCGCGTCACCTCGCGACGCGCCTCGAGGACGAGGGCCTCGGCCGTCGACGGCTCTCCGGCACGTACTTCAACGAGGTGGCGATCGTCGTTGAGGACGCCGATCGGCGACACGCGGACCTGCGGCGGCGCGGCATCCTCGCCGGGTACCGGCTTGGGCGCGACTATCCGGAGCTGCGCGACACGCTGCTCCTGGCGGCGACGGAGCTGACCACCGACGACGACATCGAGCGCCTCGTCGACGCGCTGCGGGCCGCGGCATGAGCATCGCGGAGCGACCCCCGGTTCCCGCGGAGGCGCCACTCAGCGACGGCGACGGCGACGGCGACGGCGGTGGCGGTGGCGGCGGCCACGATCCGAGCGGGCGTGGAAGCGCATTCCGCTCGCCGGCGCCGGCCGCCGACGCATCCGTGGTCCAGCCGCTGATCTTCAGCGCGTCGCGCGCGGGACGCCGCTCGGTCCGGTTCCCGCAGCCGAGCGAGGCTGCGCGGTCGGCCTCGGGTCGCCAGCCCGAGATTCCGTCGGCCGCGAGGCGAACCGCCGCCCCGCGGCTCCCCGAGGTTAGCGAGCTTGACCTGGTCCGCCACTTCGTCCGCCTCAGTCAACTGAACCACGCCATCGATCTCGGGTTCTACCCGCTCGGCTCGTGCACGATGAAATACAACCCCAAGGTGAACGAATGGGCGGCGGCGCTGCCGGGCCTCGCCGGTGCGCACCCGCTCGACGCGGAGGAGGCGAGCCAGGGGAGCCTCGAGCTCCTGTGGCTGCTGTCGCGCCTGCTCGCGGAGATCAGCGGCTTCGACGCCATCTCGCTCCAGCCGGCCGCTGGCGCTCACGGCGAACTGACCGGCCTGCTGATGACGCGGGCCTACCACCGCAGCCGAGGCGAGGGCGAGCAGCGCACCAAGGTGCTCGTCCCGGACAGCGCCCACGGGACCAACCCCGCCACCGCGACGATGGTCGGCTACTCGACCGTCACGATCCCCAGCAGCGCGCACGGCACGATCGATCTCGCCGCACTGCGCGACGCGCTCGGGCCTGACACCGCGGCCCTGATGATCACCAATCCGAGCACGCTCGGGATCTTCGAGGACCAGATCGCCGACGTCGTCGCGGCGACTAGAGAGGCGGGCGCAATCGCCTACATGGACGGCGCGAACCTCAATGCGATCCTCGGCCGGTTCAAGCCCGGTGAGGCTGGGTTCGACGTGATGCACTTCAACCTACACAAGACCTTCAGCACGCCGCACGGCGGCGGCGGCCCTGGCTCCGGGCCGGTGGGGGTCAGCGATCGTCTCGAGCCCTTCCTGCCGAGCCCGCTCCCGGTGCTCGTGGAAGGGACCCCGGACGAGGTCGTGCGGAACGCGTGGGCCGGCCGGACCACGCCCGGCGCGAGGTTCGCGCTCGACCATGACCGGCCCGACAGCATCGGTCAGGTGCGCTCGTTCGTAGGCAACTTCGGCATGCACGTGCGGGCCTACACCTACATCAGGAGCAATGGCGGCGAGGGGCTGCGCCGGATCAGCGATGACGCGGTCCTCGCCGCGAACTACCTGCGCGTCAGGCTCGCCGACGCATACGACCTCCCGTACCCGCGGACCTGCAAGCACGAGGTCGTCTTCTCGGGGCGGCGGCAGAAGCGTCTACACGCCGTCACGGCGCTGGACATCGCCAAGGCGATCCTTGACCACGGCATGCACCCGCCGACGATCTACTTCCCGTTGATCGTCGAGGAGGCGCTGATGATCGAGCCCACGGAGACGGAGTCGCTCGAGACGCTCGACCGATTCGTCGACGTCATGCGCTTGATCGCGGCGCGCGCGGCGGATGATGCCGCCTCGCTGAAGCAGGCGCCCGAGACGACCCCGGTCGGGCGGCTCGACGAGGCGACCGCGGCGCGCCGGCCCGACCTGCGGTATCGGCCGGAGCCGACGTGAACGCGCGCGGCACGTGCGGCGTACTATGAGCATCAAGCGATCGAGCGGACAGGTCGGGGCCGAAGTGGACGGGGAAGAGCCGGGCGGGCTCGTCGAGCGCGTCCAGTCCGGTGACCTCGATGCGTTCGAGGAGTTCTTCAACTCGTTCAAGCGGCCGGTCTACGCGACGGCGCTCGCGATCACGCGCGACCCCTTCGTCGCGGAAGAGATCCTTCAGGATTGCTTCGTCAAGGCTTACCGCGTCAAGGACCGCCTCGACCGCGACCGATCGCCACTCCCGTGGCTGCAGCGCGTCACGATCAATCTGTGCTACAGCCGGCTGAGCCGCCGAAGGACGCTGGTTGAGCCGATCACCACGCTCATCACGAATCTCGTCGCCGACATCGCGTTGCGCCCCGACCAGGTCGCCGAGTCGCGAGAGGTCCTCGAGGTCCTGCAGCGCGGCATCGACTCCCTGCCGCCCAAGCAACAGACCGCGATCATCCTTTACTACCTCCACGGATACTCCCTCGCCGAGTCGGCGCAGATCGCCGAGTGCAACGTCGGGACGATGAAATCCCGCCTTCACTACGCGCTGCGCGCGCTGCGGACCCGCCTCCCGGTCGAGCGTCGGCTCGCCCCACGCGCTCGCGCCAGAGTTGCCGATGACATCCTGTAAGCGCAGCCGCGAGCTGCTCGAGCTCTTCCGCTACGACAGCCCCGCGGATTGGTCCTCTCCGCAACTGCGCCACCTCGAGGTCTGCCAATCGTGCCGCCTGGAGGTTGCGCTGGACCGCGAGGTCGTCCGCCAAATCGAGCGCGCGCTCCACGAGCGCGTCGACGGCGCGGGACCGTCGCCCGCGGCGTGGGCGGCGATCAGACGAGCGGCGGAGGTGCAGTCGGCAGGCTCCCGGCGCGGGTGGCTCGCACCGCTGCGTGTCCTGGGACGCGGCATCGCATTCACCGCAGCATCGACCGCAGCGGTGGTCCTCATCGTCTTCGGCGCCGGCCGGCAGCTGGCGCTGCCAGCAGACGGGCGCGCGGCGGACACTTCGGTCACCGTGTCGGGTCCGGCGATCACGGCGGCACTCCCTGCGGGCCTCGGCCGAATCCCCGCGGAACAGCTGCAGGCACCCGCGGCACCCGACGGCGCGGACCTCGTCATGGAGGCCGAGTTGTCACGCAGCGCGAAGACTGGAGACGAGGCCGCGGGGACGTTCAGCGATGACGCGATCGTGGCACGGGCGCCGACCGTGCTCGGTCCGGCGGCGTATCTCCAGGAAGAGCTCATCACCGACGCCGTCGTCGCATCGGCGCCACAACCGGCACCCACACCCGAGCCGGGCGGCAACCCGGTTTGACGGAAGCCGAGGGTGGGTTGACGGTATGCGAAACTAGCGGTTCCTCGCGCATTTCCTGAGGGTTCGGTTCGCCGGCCGAAGTGCCGGCGTGACGCGGATTTCGCCAACCACTGGAGGAGAGACGGATGCACCGATGGAGGTTCCTCGCCCTCGTTTCGATCGCGGGCCTGACCCTGGCGGCGTGCACGCCCGGCGGCGTCGCGAGCCCGACCGGCGAGGCTACCGGCCGGGCCACCGCCGAAGAGACCGAGGGTGCGAGTCCCAGCCACACCGAAGGCGGGACCGAATACGACGCCATGACATATCCCGAGGACGGTCCCGCCGACTGTGACGCCGAGGGCTACACCGGCGAGTTCAGCCAGATACGCGCGGTCGACGCGCTCACCGTCGAGTTCACGCTCTGCCAGGCGGACGTGGCCTTCCTCCAGAAGATCGCCTTCTCGGCGTTCGGCATCAACGACAGCGACTACCTCGAGGCGAACACGCCCGAGCTCGGCGACGACGGAACCCCCGTCGCCGAGGGATCGATCGTCGAGAACCCCAACGGCACCGGGCCGTTTCGGTTCGCCGAGTGGGCGCGCGGGGACCACATCACCCTGGAAGGTAACCCCGACTACTGGGGCGACGCCGCCTCGACCCAGACGCTGATCTTCCGCTGGAGCGAAGAGGGCGCCCAGCGCCTGCTCGAGCTGCAGAGCGGCACATCGGTCGACGGGATCGACAACCCCGCGCCGGACGACTTCGAGACGATCGAGGGCGACCCGAACCTGGCGCTCTACCCGCGCGACCCGATGAACGTCTTCTACCTCGGCATGAACAATACGTACGAGCCGTGGAACAACGAGCAGGTCCGCCAGGCGATCGCGATGGGCATCGATCGCGAGCGGATCGTCTCGAACTACTACCCCGCGCCTTCGGAGGTGGCGGACTACTTCACGCCGTGCTTCATCCCGGGTGGGTGCGAGGGCGACCCGTGGTACGAGTTCGACCCCGAGGGCGCGCGCGAGCTGCTCGCGGATGCGGGCTTCCCCGACGGCTTCGATACCGTGATCCAGTACCGCGACGTCTTCCGGGCGTATCTGCCGGAGCCGCCGGTCGTCGCCCAGGAGATCCAGACGCAGCTCCTGGAGAACCTCAACATTCGTGCCGAGATCGAGCCGATCGAGTCGGGGACGTACCTCGACATGAACACCGCAGGAGAACTCGAGGGGCTCTTCATGCTCGGTTGGGGCGCCGACTACCCCGACCAGACGAACTTCCTCGACTACCACTTCGGACAGGGAGCGGGCGTGAAGTTCGGCGATATCTACGAGGACCTCGCCGACGTTCTGGCGGAGGCGGCGACGGAGACCGATGCGGATGCGCGGCTCGAGCTCTACGCGGAGGCGAACAACCTCGTTCGCGAGCACGTTCCGATGGTGCCCGTTGCTCACGGCTACTCCGCGACCGCGTTCCTGGCGGACGTCGAGGGAGCCCACGCTTCTCCTCTCAACAACGAGCTCTTCGCCGGTATGAAGGCCGGCGATCGCGACCAGCTGGTGTTCATGCAGAACGCTGAACCGCCGGGCCTCTACTGCGCTGACGAGACCGACGGGGAGGCATTCCGTGTCTGCATCCAGATGCTCGAGTCGCTGTACAGCTACGAAATCGGAGGGACGGAGATCCAGCCCTCGCTCGCGACCGAGTGCACCTCCGACGAGGACGAGGTCGTGTGGACGTGCACTCTCCGTGACGGCGTGACATTCCACGACGGGTCGGAGCTCGACGCGAACGACGTTGTCGTGTCGTACGCAGTGCAATGGGATGCGGAGCATCCTCTGCACGTCGGCCGGACATCGGCCTTCGAGTATTTCCCGGGCCTGTTCGGCGGATTCCTGAACCCGCCCGCCGAGGAGTAAGACAGCGCAGAACGGACAGAGGGACGCCGTCGTGAGACGGCGTCCCTCGTTTCCGCGTCTCGCCTCGGACGCGGTGGGTCGACCGTGATCCAGTTCGTCGTGCGCCGGCTGCTGCTCAGCATCCCCGTCCTGCTGGGCGTCGTCTTCATCGTCTTCGCGCTGGCGCGGGTGATCCCGGGTGACCCCTGCCGTGCGACGCTCGGCGAGCGCGCCACGGACGCCGTCTGCAACGCCTTCATCCATCGGTATGGGCTCGACGAGCCGATACCCGTCCAGTTCCTGCTCTACCTGCGCCAGATCGTCGGTGGCGACCTAGGCGACTCGATCCGCTTCGGGCGTCCGGTGGCCCACATCCTCATCGAGCGGCTGCCCGTGACGGTGGAGCTGACGCTCTACGCCCTCATCTTCGCGACCGTTGCGGGCATCACGCTGGGGCTCCTCTCGGCGTCACGCCGGAACTCCGCCGTCGACGTCGGCACCATGGTCGGCGCGAACGTTGGCGTCTCGACACCTGTCTTCGTGCTGGGCCTCCTGCTCGCCTTCCTGTTCGCCGTCGTGCTGCGTGACACGCCGCTCGCGCTCCCGCCCTCTGGCCGGCTCAGCTCCGGCGTGAGCGTCACGCCGCTCGCGGTGTCGTGGGGCCTCGAGGGGTTGGCGGGCCCGCTGCGCTCGCTTCTCGACTTCTTCTCCAACATCTACACGCTGAATGCGCTCATCACCGGGCAGTGGGGACCGCTCGCCGACGCTCTGCGGCACATGATCCTGCCGGCGCTCGCCCTGGGCACGATCCCGCTCGCCATCATCGCCCGCATGACGCGCTCGAGCCTACTCGACGTCCTGGGCCTGGACTACATCCGGACGGCGCGCGCGAAAGGCGCCAGCGAGCGGCTCGTCGTCTTCCGCCACGGCGTGCGCAATGCGATGCTGCCCGTCGTGACCGTCGTGGGCCTGTCCCTTGGCGGCCTTCTGAGCGGCGCCGTCCTCACCGAGACGATCTTCAACCTCTCGGGAGTCGGCCGGACCCTGTACGAGGCGATCACGGGACGCGACTACGTCGTCATCCAGGGGTTCACGCTCGTCATCGCCATGATCTACGTGGCGGTGAACCTGATCGTCGACGTCTCGTACGCGTACCTCGACCCGCGGATCAGGCTGGGCTGAGCGGCTCACGTGACGATCGCGACGGCGCCCCTACCGGAGCGACTCGCCGAGCGGGTCGGCGCAGGCCGGGCGGCGAACCTCTGGCGCGACACGCTTCGCAGCGTGCTGCGACAGCGGACGGCACAGGTCGGCCTGGGGCTGCTCCTGCTGCTGCTCCTGGTCGCAGTGTTCGCCGACCAGATCGCACCCTACAGCCCGTTACGCGACTTCATCGACGAGGGATCGGGACGTCGCGCCTCGCCATGCATCCATGCTCTGGGTTGCGACTCCGACATGCCGGAACACCTCCTCGGGACGGACGGAAACTTCCGTGACGTGTTCAGCCGCGTCGTGCACGGAGCGAGGATCTCGCTCCAGATCGGATTTCTGACGGTCGGGTTCGCGATTGTGATCGGGACGCTGATCGGTGCCGTCGCCGGCTACGCGGGTGGATGGCTGGACAATGTGTTCATGCGCGTGATGGACGTGCTGCTCTCGTTCCCTGCGTTGATCCTCGCGATCGCGATCGTGACGGTCCTGGGCCCGGGCCTGATCAACGCGCAGCTCGCGATCGGTATCGTGTCGATCCCCGTCTATGCCCGCGTCATGCGAGCCTCCGTCCTGTCCGTCCGCGAGCGCGACTACGTGATGGTGTCGCGCGCGCTGGGCGAATCGGCGGGCGGGATCCTGATGCGCCGGATCCTGCCGAACGCGCTGACCCCGCTGATCGTGCAGGGCACGCTGGGCATCGGTACCGCAGTCCTCGAAGTGGCCGCGCTCTCGTTCCTGGGGCTCGGTGCGCAGCCGCCGATCGCAGAGTGGGGATCGATGATCGGGCTGGAGCGGAATCAACTCTTCTCGGCACCGCATCTGATCCTGGCGCCGGGCGTCGCTCTGGCGATGACCGTGCTCGGGTTCAATCTCCTCGGCGACGGGCTCCGCGACGCCCTCGACCCACGGCTGAACCGATGACGGCCGCGATCGAGGAGCGCGTGCCGCGAGTCGTTCGCGAGACTCGTCGCGAGGGGCACCTGCTCGAGGTGCGCGGCCTGCGCACCTCGTTCCATACCCGCGACGGCGTCGTGCGGGCGGTCGACGGGATCGACTTCCACGTCGACCGCGGCGAGATCATGGGGCTGGTGGGAGAGTCCGGCTGCGGGAAGAGCGTGACGTCGCTGTCGATCCTCCGGCTCATCGCGCCGCCAGGCCGCATCGAGGCGGGGGAGGTGCTGTTCGGCGGTCGCGACCTGCTCAAGCTCAGGGACAGGGAGATGCGCCAGCTGCGCGGCGACGAGATCTCGATGATCTTCCAGCAGCCGACCTCGTCGCTGAATCCCGTCTTCGACATCGGCCTTCAGGTCGGCGAGACGCTCGAGATCCACCGCAACATGAAACGCCGAGCGGCGCGGGAGCGGGCGCTCGAGCTGCTGCGCATGGTCGGTATCCCGGATCCGCGGCGGCGGCTATCCGCGTTCCCGCACGAGATGTCGGGCGGCATGGCCCAGCGGGTGATGATCGCCATGGCCCTCGCCTGCGAGCCGGAGCTGCTCATCGCCGACGAGCCGACGACGGCCCTGGACGTCACGATCCAGGCGCAGATCCTCGACCTGATGCGAACGCTGCAGAAGGAGACAGGCACGGCGATCGTGCTCATCACGCACGACCTGGGCGTCGTCGCCGAGATGTGCGACCGGGTGGCCGTGATGTACGCCGGCGAGATCGTCGAGGAGGCCGACGTCAGGACGCTCTTCCATCAGCCGAAGCATCCGTACACCCAGGGCCTCGTAGCGTCCATCCCGGTCCTGGGGGAGACTCGCGACGAACTGGCCGTCATTCCGGGCAACGTGCCGAACCTGATCGACCTGCCGCCGGCGTGCCGCTTCGCGCCGCGCTGTCGCGTGCGCCTCGAGCAGAACGTGACGATGGCCACCGAGCGCCATCCCGAGCTGCTGCCCGTGGCGCCGGGGCACGACGTGCGGTGCTGGGTGTACCACCGACCCGACTCGTGACGGCATCCGTCGCGGCGGCCGCGCCGCTGGTCGAGATCGACGGCCTGGCCAAGAGCTTCCCGGTCCGCGGTGGGATTCTCCAGCGCACGGTCGGCCAGGTGCGCGCGGTGGACGACGTGAGCTTCGGTATCCGGCGGGGCGAGACGCTCGGGCTGGTCGGGGAGTCCGGCTGCGGGAAGACCACCGTCGGGCGTGTACTGCTCCGCCTCATCGAGCCGAGTGCCGGCCGCATTTTGTTCGATGGCGCGGACATCACCGGGCTGCGCGGGCGGCGTTTGAAGCCGTTCCGCCGCCGGATGCAGGTCATCTTCCAGGACCCGTACGGGTCGCTCGACCCGCGCACGCCGATCGGCGACAGCATCGGCGAAGGGCTGCGTATCCATCGGCTGGGAACCGGGCCCGAGCGCCGCGAGAAGGTCGCGCGGATCATGGACCTGGTCGGGCTGCAGCCGTATCACGCCCGCCGCTACCCGCACGAGTTCAGCGGCGGCCAGCGGCAGCGGATCGGGATCGCGCGCGCCCTCGTCCTCGAGCCGGACCTCGTCGTCTGCGACGAGCCGGTCTCGGCGCTCGACGTCTCGATCCAGGCGCAGGTCCTCAACCTGCTCAGCCGGCTGCAGAGCGAGCTCGGCCTGACGTACCTGTTCATCGCCCACAACATGGCGGTCGTCGAGCACATCAGCGACCGCGTCGCGGTGATGTACCTCGGCGCACTGGTCGAGCTGGCCGGGTCGCGCGAGCTCTATCGCCGGCCGCTCCACCCGTACACGGTCGCGCTCCTGTCCGCGGTTCCGATCGCGGATCCGTCGATCGAGAAGCGGCGCAAGCGGATCATCTTGCTCGGCGATGTCCCGTCGCCCGTCAACCCACCGTCGGGCTGCCGGTTCCACACGCGCTGCTGGCTGCGGAAGCAGCTCGGCAACCCGGACCGCTGCGTCACCGAGCGTCCCGCGCTGCGAGAGCTCGTCCCGGATCACCAGACCGCGTGCCACTACGCCGAGGAGCTCCTCGATCTCGGAGCGCGCGACCGCCGTGTGACCGAGGCGGCCGCAACGACCTCCGGGCTCGACACCGGTGACGAAGAGGCCATCGGGACTCCGCTCAGCCCGCCGGAGGAGAAGGAGTCGCTCTTCGCGCCGCCCTCCGATCGGACCGAGCCCAACCCTCGCGTCTGACCCGCTGCGTCTCGGCGGCCTGCGTTAGGCTGGACGGATGGAGGTCCGAGTTGCGCTCGCCCAGATCGCGCCGCGGCTCGGCGAGCTCGACGCGAACCTCGAGCTCGCCGCGGAGTGGTCTCGCCGCGCGATGTCTGACGGCGCCGGGCTCGTCGTCTTTCCGGAGCTGGCGCTAACCGGCTACCTGCTCCAGGACCTCGTGCCGGACGTCGCGCTGCGCGCCGACGACCCGAGGCTGCTTGCTCTGTCGTGGGAGGCGCCGGACGCTCTGATCGCGATCGGTTTCGTCGAGGAGTCGGCCGAGCATGCCTTCTATAACAGCGCAGCGCTGCTTCGACGGGGCGAGGTCCTCGGTCTCCACCGCAAGGTTTATCTCCCAACTTACGGTCTCTTCGACGAGGGTCGCTTCACGTCGGCGGGGGATCGAATCGGCACGGTCGACGCCGGTGAGCCCATCGGCCGTATCGGTCTCTCGGTGTGCGAGGACTTCTGGCATCCCACCCTACCGATGCTCCAGGCGCTCGACGGTGCCCGCCTGCTGGTGAACCTGGCCTCGGGTCCGGCGCGCGCTCCGGGCAGCCCGGCCGCG
>JBHENJ010000050.1:0-4147 GCA_046262115.1 Candidatus Limnocylindria bacterium
GCAGCACGTTCACTGACACCGGGACGTCGACCTGCCACTAAGTCCGGGGCTCGCGATCGTCAGCCGTGCGCCCAGCCCCGCGCGCTCTCGATCGCACGCCGGATGAGGCCCTTTCCAGGGACCGGCGCGCGGCCTTGCCCGTCATCGGCGGGATAGTCCCGGCGACGCAGGCCGAACCCGTCCTCGTGTCCTTCGTAGCGTCCGATCGCTGACAAGACGTCCTCGCCGTCGATGCGGATCGTTGGTGAGCCGACGAATTCGAGGTACTCGGCATCATCGTCGGAATTCACCGCGATCATCTGTATCGTCGTCTCGAACGCGTCCTCATTGAGCACCTCTACGAGGTTCTGCCGGGCCGCCATGTAATGAGGATCGCCGTCCCAGTACAGCAGCTCGACGCGCACGTTTTGGCGGGTCCCAGTCGAGCTGCTAGACCGCCGAGACGAGGAAGCCGATGAGGCAGCCGGTTGAGATCACCGCGAGCGCGACGGCGATAACGAGGCGGCGGCGCTCCTCACCCGCCTGATACGCGTCGAGCGGCGATCCGGCCGCGTGGCGCGCCCGGCCGCGCCACGCCAGGTACCGCTCCTCATGACGGAGTCGATCGCGCCGAGCTCTCGAGCTGCGGTACGCCGGCCATCCAATGCCGAGAGCCGCCGCGCCCGTTGCGACGAATCCCACGAGCAACACGAGCTCAATCACGTGGCCGCGAGTCCCCCGGCTGCCGCCGCATCGACGATCCATTCGGTGCGTGCAGCCTGGACGCGCGCCGCCGGCAGATCGCTCGTCCCGGCCATGACGTCAGCGAGCGCGGATCCCTTCTCCGTGCCTGCCACCAGGAAGACCGCCTCGCGCGCCGCGTTCAGCACCGGGAAGGTCATCGTCATGCGCCAGACCTCCTGCGTTGGCGCCCAGTTGGCGATCACGATTCGGTCGATCACGTCGACGCCCTCGGTCCGGGGGAATAGCGACGCGGTGTGCCCGTCCTCACCCATGCCGAGCCAGATCTGGTCGAACACCGGAATGTCGGACCCGCGGACGCCGAACGCCAGGCGGATGTCCGCCTCATACGCGGCGGCGGCGGTGTGGATGTCTTCGGCCTCCGCCGGCATGCGGTGGACCGCCCCGGGTCGCACGCCCGGCAGATGCGCGATCAGCAACTTGTACGCGGTGCCGAAGTTCGAGTGGCGATCGTCCGGAGGCACGCTGCGCTCGTCGCTCCAGAAGAACTCGACCCGGTCCCACGCCACGCGGCCGACGCGCGGCGACGCGACGAGCAACGGGTACATCGCCCTCGGCATCGAGCCGCCCGAGAGCGCCACGCGGAACGTCCCGCGCTCGTCCACGGCGCGTCGCGCGGCGTCCACGAAGCGATCCGCGCCCGCTTGCGCGACGGCGCCCGGATCCGGGAGGACGGAGACATTCACGCCACCGCCTCCGTCTCGTGCCGCGCGGCGGCAAGGAACACGGCGGCCGCGCGCAGAGCGGCCTCGAAGACGCGGTCGTGGCGATCGATGATGAGCTGCTGGCTCAACAGCTCAGCCTCCGTCTTCGACTCGCAGCTGATCGTTCGCAGCGCGGCGGTCATCCCGTCGGCATTCGTGGCGAGCTTCGCGTCGCCCGGAGCGCGATCGACGATGAACTCCGCCGCGCCGGCCTCGCCCAGCGCGCGGAGGCTGGCATAGACCAGGTCACCCTCGTGGTAGGCATCGGTCTCGACCGGCTCGATGCGCATGTCCACCAGCTCGTATCGGCTCTCGAGCGTTAGGCGCAACCGTCCATCCGCCAACGGCTCGGCGGTCCGATACCGGCGCCACTCGAGACGGCTGGCGAGCCACCCCGCGTACAGGAGCGCCTGGCTGAGCGGCGACGAGACGCCCGGCGCGACCTCGCCCTCGAACTCGGGGCCCGCGCGGCCCGCCGGCGGGACGGCGTAGCGGATGATCAGGCGGTTCAGGTTTGCGAGGTAGCGGCGGAAGCGCGGCGTGTCGAAGAACTCCGCCGTGACCTCGTGCCACCACGCCAGTCGTTCCCATGCGAGGTCGCCGACGCCGGTCTGACGGCGCAGGTTCGTGAGGCGTCGATATCCGGGGAGCAGCTCGGTGAAGTCCGACGAGTCGACGATGAGCCGGTCGCCGATGGCCACCAGCTGGTCGAAGATCGGATCCTCGAACGGCGGGTCGCCGGGCCACCAGACGTGCGTTGGCAGATCGTGGATCAGGAGCGGCGCGACGACGCCCGAGAGATGCACCGCCGCCTCGCCGCGGACCGTGAGCATCACCGTCTCGTGGCAGATCTGCTCGGCCTGCGACGGCCCGCGGTGGCAGTGCACCGTGATCGACGCGTCGATCGAGTCGCCGCGATCGAGCGGGTTCGCGACGAGCACGATCGCCCGGGATGGATGGCGGGCGCCCAGGCTCATCATGGTCGCCGCGATCCGGTCGGCCGCCTCGGCATCGGGCGCGGTGACGATGAGGTTGAGGACCGACGCGCGCGCGTGCGAGCGTCCCTTCTCCGTGACGCGGTCCCCGTCGACGTCGCCAGCACGCGTCTGCCAGATCCGGCCCAGCTGGGCCTCGATCTCGAGCACCGAGGTCCCGCGAGCCTCCCACATCGGCATGATCACCGTCTCGGTCTGGCCGAACCGCATGAGGTGGCGGTGCTGGGCGCGCTCGCGGCGCGCGTCGCTGTCCGAGCCGGTCGGCGCGCTCGACGGCGTCCACGGGTTCTTGCCGTTGCCGCCGGTCACGTTCGGCGCCTCACGGTCGCCGCCACTCGAAGCCGTCCCGTTCGATCAGGGCGTCCGCTTCCGGCGGCCCCCACGAGCCGGCGGGATACTCCGCCATCGATCCGCCGTCGCCCGACCGCCACGCCCCGAGCACCGGTTCCAGGATCTCCCAGGCCCGCTCGACCTCGTCGCTGCGGGTGAAGAGCGCGGCGTCGCCGATCATGCAGTCAAGGATGAGCGTCTCGTACGCGTCCGGCGAGTCGACGGCGAACGAGTAGCCGTAGCGGAAGTCCATGTTGACGTTGCGGATCTGGAGCCCCTGCCCCGGGACCTTGGCGGCGAACCGCAGCAGCATCCCCTCGTCCGGCTGAATGCGCAGGGCGAGGATGTTTGGGTCGATCTCTCCCATCTCGGCGCGGGCGAACAACGCCAGCGGCGCGCGCTTGAACTGGATCGCGATCTCGGTGACCCGTGTCGGCAGCGCCTTGCCCGTGCGCAGGTAGAACGGCACGCCTGCCCAGCGCCAAGAGTCGATCGCCAGCCGGAGCGCGACGAACGTCTCGGTCTGCGAGTCCGGGGCGACCTCGCGCTCGTCGCGATAGGCCGGGATCTGCTCGCCCTCGACCCACCCCGCGGTGTATTGGGCACGCACCGCGGACCGCTCGATCTCCTCGGGCGGGATGAGCCTCACCGCGCGCAGCACCTTGAGCTTTTCGTCGCGCAGGTCGCTCGCCCTGAACTCGATCGGCGGCTCCATCGCGACGAGCGCGAGCAGCTGCATCATGTGGTTCTGGACGATGTCCCGGAGCGCTCCCGTCGCCTCGTAGAACTCGCCCCGACCCTCGACGCCGACCGTCTCGGCCACCGTGATCTGCACGTGGCTGATGTAGCGCGAGTCCCACAGCGGCTCGAAGATCCCGTTACCGAAGCGGAAGACGAGGATGTTCTGGACGGTCTCCTTGCCGAGGTAGTGATCGATCCGGTAGACCTGCCGCTCGTCGAAGACCCCTTGCAGCTCGTGGTTGAGGACGCGCGCCGAGTTGAGGTCCGAGCCGAACGGCTTCTCCACGATGAGGCGGGACCAACCCTGGCGCGTCCCGGTTGCCCGTTGCGGCCCACTGGCGGCAAGCCCCACTTCACCGAGCTGGCGGACGATCTCCGGGTACAGCGCGGGCGGCACGGCCAGATAGAACAGCCGGTTGCCGGCCGTTCCGCGGTCGCGGTCGATCCGCTCGAGCTTGCGCGCCAGCTCGCGGTACGCTTCAGGATCGTGGAACTCCCCCTGCTGGTAGTAGATGGCGTCGCTGAACGAGCTCCAGACCGTGTCCTTGGCGGGCCGATTGCGGCTGTGCTTGTTGATGCCGTCGAGCAGACGCGTGCGGAACTCGTCGTCGCTCCACGGCCTCCGCGCGAATCCGA
>JBHENJ010000051.1:0-16882 GCA_046262115.1 Candidatus Limnocylindria bacterium
GGGGGGGGACCGCCGGCCGCCGGCACCGCCCGGGACGGCGACGTCGTACCGAACGGCGAGGGGTCGTTCCGCGAAGTACGCCGTGAGCGCGTCGAACAGCCCGCCAGCGACCGCAGCCTGTCCGTCGGGCGTCGCGAGCAGCTCGGCTTCCTGCTCAAGCGACATCGAGCCGACCTCCGCCAGAACGCCCGGCATCTGGATTCCGCGTGGCCGCTTCCGCGGGTCCGGCTCCTCTTCGGTCGGCTCCGGGAAGGGCGGGGCAATGACGAAGTAGTTGATCGCCTGCGTGCCACGGTCCTGGCGCTCGTAGTCGCTCATCGACCCGAACACATCGACCACCTCGCGCTGGATGTCGGCCGCGAGTCGTCGACTCGAGTTGCCCCATGCGACCTCGTCGGTGTAGAAGGTCTGCGTCGCGGCGATGGGATAGACCTGTCCGTTCTCGGTCATCGAGTTGATGTGCACGGACAGGAAGACGTCCGCGCGCGCAAGGTTGGCGAGGTCGATCCGGGCCGTCAGCTCGTCGCGGGCGAGGGTAAAGCCCTCGGGGTCGAAGCCGGTCTCGCCGTCACCGTTGACGTCGCGGAACGGCTCTCCGTGGCAGCCGAAGTCGGAATCGAGGTCACCGGCGAGCGCTGAATCCGTGGTGCGTGAGAGCACCACGTCGACGCCATCTGCCTCGAGAAGCTCGCGTAGCGCGACGCCGATGCCGAGCGTCAGCGTCTTTTCGGCGTTGCTCGCGGTGTTGTCATACGGGTTCGGGACGCCCCAATCCAGGCACCCACCGTGGCCCGGGTCCACGTACACCACGATCGCCCCCGCGTTCCACGGGTAGATCCGGCTGTTCGATCCAGGTGCCGGCGCCAGCGACGTGCTGCCGGCGTCGCTCGGCGTCAGAACGGCCGATGCGGTCGCTTCGGCGAATGGCGATACGGCGCTCGCGCGCGTCTCCGCCGCCGATTTGGGCGCGCAGCCGACGAGGAGCGAGAGCGTGCCGAGCAGAACCGTCCGCCACGCTCTCGCCCGCATGCGCAAAGCCGGCCCGGCGCGGTCGTCAGCGCTCCGACGCTTCGACGCTCTTCGACAGTGAGACGAGGAACTCGGCGTTGTCCTTTGTTTTGGCGAGACGCTGCATGAGCAGCTCGATCCCCTCGTTGGGACCGACCGCGGAGAGCATTCGCCGCATCGTCCACGTCATCCGCAGCGTGTTCTCGTCGAGGAGCAGCTCCTCGCGCCGCGTTCCGGATCGGAGTACGTCGATGGCCGGGAAGATGCGCTTCTCGGACAGCTTCCGGTCCAGCGCGAGCTCCATGTTCCCGGTGCCCTTGAACTCCTCGTAGATCACGTCGTCCATCCGCGAGCCGGTGTCCACGAGGCAGGTGGCGATGATCGTCAGGCTGCCGCCGAACTCGATATTGCGAGCCGCACCGAAGAAGCGCTTGGGCGGGTAGAGCGCGATCGGATCGACGCCGCCCGACAGCGTCTTGCCCGATGCGGGCAGCGCGAGGTTGTAGGCGCGTGCCAGCCTCGTGATCGAGTCGAGCAGGACGACGACGTCGCGTCCGGTCTCGACCTGGCGCTTCGCGATCTCGAGTGCCATCTCCGCAACTCGGGTGTGGTTCTCGGTCGGCTCGTCGAACGTCGACGCGTAGATGTCGCCCTTGACGCTCCGCTGCATGTCGGTGACCTCCTCGGGCCGCTCGCCGATGAGGGCGACCATGAGGAGCGCCTCGGGGTGGTTGTCGGTGATGCCGCCGGCGATCTGCTTCAGGACGGTCGTCTTTCCGGCCTTGGCGGGCGACAGGATGAGCCCACGCTGTCCCTTGCCGACCGGCGAGATCAGATTGATCAGCCGCTGGGTCAGGTTCTTCTGGTCGGTCTCGAGGTCGAACATGTCGTCGGGGAAGACCGGCACCAGGTCGTCGAAGCGCGGCCGTCGCTTGGCGGTCTCCGGGTCGACACCGTTGACGGTGTCCACTCGCAGGAGCCCGGCGTACTTCTCCTGGTCCTTGGGCGGACGGGTCACGCCCGTGACGTGGTCACCGGTGCGGAGGCCGAAGCGTCGGACCTGGCTGCTGCTGACGTACACGTCGTCCGTCGACGGCATGACGCCGTGGCGGCGAAGGAAGCCGAAGCCCTCGTCGACGATCTCCAGGATGCCGGTCGCCTCGGCCGGCTGGCCGTTCTGCGCCCGCTGGGGCGTCGTGGCCTCGAGCGGCAGCGCGTCGAGCAGCTTCAGGATGAGGTCGGAGTGCGCGAGGCCATCGGCCTCCACGCCGTGCTCACGCGCGAGCTCCTGAAGCTCCTCGAGCGACTTGGCCTGAAGCTCGGGCAGGCTCATCGCGACGGGCTCGTCGTCGTCGGTAGGGAACGGACCGGAGTACACCGACGTCGGGTACGGAGAGCCACCGAACCGGCGGCGCGGGACGAAGCCGGCGTGCGTCTGCGGACGGCGCTGGGGGCGCTGCGACATCATGCCGCCTCCCTGGCCGTCACTCCGGCGGCGTGGCCTGCCACGTCGCGGCGGTCGCAGTTCATCGCTCATGTGCGTGCCGGTCGCCTGGTGTGATGCATGTGCTCAAGATGCCTCGTGGGGGTGGGTGAGCGCAGCGCTGGCGCTGCGAAGGGCTGGACCACCTGCTCGACTGCGCTGCGGCAAGCCGCTCAGACCTTTCGGGTCCCGGCGCGGGTGGTGATGTTCGGGCCGCCGTATCCGCTCATCTCGCCGATGAGACGCGTCCTGATGTGACGCAGAACCGGCCGCCAGTCGAGACGATCATACCCCAATTCGGCAACCACTTCCTCGGCCGATTGCGCCTGGCCCCTCCGCCAGAGGTCGATCAGGAACTCGCCGGCGGCGCGCTCGCGCCACCATGTCGGGCCGAAGCGGGTTCGGAGCTGGCCCGACACCGACCCTTCCAACAGCCAGGCGCGCAGGTATTGCCCGGCGTACAGGCCGTCGTCGACGTCGGCCAGGTAGCTCGACTCGGAGAAGCGCACGCCGGTCAGGAACGACAGTGCGCCCGCGTAGTACGCCCGTGCAAGGCCGACCTCGAGCCCCCGATGGAGGCGGAGCTCGTAGAGAAGCTTGGCGACGTATCGGCGCAGGAAGTAAAGCTCGTGGAACGCGACGAAGTCCAGGTACGTCGTCGCCTCGGCTTCACTGACGCCGATGTGGTCGGCTAGCCAGCGCGACTCGAGCAGGAGGTGGTCGAGCACGAAGGCGTAGCCCTCGGTCAGGCTGTCGTCGCCGAAGTACCGATACGCCATGGGCAGGTCCGCCGCGACGTGCGCGTAGTGCTGGAGGTGCCCTGCTTCGTGAAGGAGCGACCCGTAGTCGTCGTGGCCGCCCCGCGGCAGCACCAACAGGCGCACGTCGTCGGGCACCCGAACCGCGACACAGTACGCGCGCGGCGACTTGCTCGGTCGTCTCTCGAGATCGAGCGTAACGTTTTCCTGCTGCGCCATCTCGATGCCGAGCCCGCGCAGCGTCTCCTCGAGAGCGGGCAGCGCGCGGGCCGCGGTGAACCACGAGTCGTACAGCTCGCCGCGGAGTACGTGCGCGAGATCCGCGCGCGATGCGTCGCCCTGCTCGATGTCGATCCGCGCGAGGAACCGGCGCAGCGCCGCGAAATAGACGGTCTCCGACTCGGCGAGGAACTCCTGGAGCGAGACGGCGAGCGCGTCGAAGTCGATCCCCTTGATCGCCGAGTAGAGCGCGACGTAATCGAGATGACCGAGCTCGCGGGCGACCTCGTGCTGCTTCCGGAGTCGCTCCTCGCGGAGCGGGTTGATCACCTCCACCGCCTCCTCGAAGAGCGACTGCAGCGCGTTCCGCGGTGCTCGGTCTGCGATCTCGGCGACGCGCACCTCAGCCGACCGGTATGTCTGCCGATGACCCAGCCAGTCGATCTCGGTGCGACTCTCCGCGGTGGCGATCGCGTCGGTCAGCGGCGCGACCTCGCGGCGCACGAGGCCATCGGTTGCGAACTCCCGCGTCAGCCGTGCCTCGCGGGCTTGCCCCGGGTCGCCGTCGCCGGCGTCCGCGAGCGCCGAGAGCGCGTCCGCGCTCTCGCGCGTGAAGAGATCCGGATGGCCGGCGTAGATCGGCGTGAGCGCGAGGTCGTCCTTGAGACCTGCCAGGTTCCGGAATTGTTCCTCGGCGATCTCAGCGATGAACGCCTCGGCGTCCGCCTCATAGCGTTGGCGATCGAAGCCGGCGGCCGATGGCGACGCCGCGACCTGTGTCACCCCGATGAGCGACCGGCAGCGACGAGTTCGGCGTCGCGTGTCTCGGACGCTGTCCGAAGCCGGATGTCGGCTCTCCGCGCCGCGGCGGCCACGAAGTCGCGGAAGAGCGGGTGCGGTCGATTCGGCCGGCTGCGCAGCTCCGGGTGCGCCTGGGTCGCGACGAACCACGGATGGTCGCGAAGCTCGATCATCTCGACCAGCCTGCCGTCGGGACTGACGCCCGCCCAGCGCATCCCGGCCGCGCCGAGGCGGTCGCGGTAGGCGTTGTTGACCTCGAAGCGGTGACGGTGTCGCTCGTAGACGACCTCGTTGCCGTACGCGCCCCGTGCGAGTGAGTCGTCCGCGAGGCGCGCGGGATAGAGGCCCAACCGCATCGTGCCGCCCTTGTCGTGAACGTCGTGCTGGTCGGGCATGAGGTCGATCACCGGGTGCTCGGTGAAGACGTTGAACTCGGTGGAGTTGACGTCATCGGTCTCGAGGACCTCGCGGCCGAACTCGATCACCGCGCACTGCAGGCCCAGGCACAGGCCGAGGAACGGCGCCTTCTCGCGCCGGGCCCACCGGATGGCGCGGACCTTGCCCTCGATGCCCCGGTACCCGAAGCCACCCGGCACGACCACGCCGGCCACGCCGGTGAGGCGCTCCGCGACCTCGTCGGGCTCGAGCCGCTCGAGCTGCTCGGAATTCACCCAGCGAATCTTGACGTCGAGCCGGTGGTGGAGCGCCGCGTGCCCGAGCGCCTCGACGACGCTGATGTACGCGTCGGGCAGCTGCGTGTACTTCCCGACCACCGCCACCTCGATCGGCGTGCGCGGCGCCTTGATCCGTGAGACCAGCTCCTGCCATTCCGCGAGGTCCGGCTCATTTGCCGCGATCTCGAGCTCGCGCGCGAGGAGCTTTCCGAGCCCGGCTCGCTCGAGGAGGAGCGGGACCTCGTAGATGCTCTTCGCGGTGCGCAGCGGAATCACGGCGTGCGAGTCGACGTCGGTGAAGAGCGCGACCTTGTCGCGGAGGTCCTCGTCGATCGCGTGGTCGGTGCGCAGCACGATGACGTCGGGCTGGATGCCGATGCTGCGCAGCTCCTTGACGCTGTGCTGCGTCGGCTTGGTTTTGACCTCGCCCGTGGCGCCGATATGCGGCAACAGCGTGACGTGCACATACACCACGTTGCGGCGGCCGACGTCCTTGCGCATCTGGCGGATCGCCTCGAGGAACGGCAGGCTCTCGATGTCGCCGACCGTCCCGCCGACCTCGACGATGACGACGCCGTTCTCCGCGGCGCCGCCGTCCCGGCCGGCTCGCGCGATGCGTTCCTTGATCTCGTTGGTGATGTGCGGGATAACCTGGACAGTTGCGCCGAGATAGTCGCCGCGACGCTCCTTGGCGATCACCGAGGAGTAGATCCGTCCGGTGGTGACGTTGCTGGCTTGCGTCAGGTTTTCGTCGATGAACCGCTCGTAGTGACCGAGGTCGAGGTCGGTCTCGCCGCCGTCGTCGGTGACGAAGACCTCGCCGTGCTGGTACGGCGACATCGTCCCGGGATCGGTGTTGATGTAGGGGTCGAGCTTCAGGATCGAGACGGGAATCCCGCGCGCCTTCAGGATCCTGCCGATGGAGGCGGCGGTGATTCCCTTGCCGAGCGAGCTCGTGACGCCCCCGGTCACGAAGACATACTTCGCCATGGGTTCAGGAATCCCTCCGGGTTTTTCCGATACTAGCACCCGGCCACGAGCGGAAGCGGCGGTGCGGCGCCGACGCGATGGTTTGCGACTGGGCGGGCTCGTTCGCCTGATCCATCCCGCACCGGCGCTCGCGGTCATCACGGTGTCGGCTGCGCTGGCGACGATCCTCGCGATCCAGGCGCACGCCGCCCTCGACGCGCGGTTGGCGCTGATCGTCGTCAGCGTGACGGGCTCGCAGGTGGCCACCGGGGCCCTCAACGACTGGCGCGATCGCCACCGCGACGCGCTGGTGCGCAGCGACAAGCCGATCGCTGCGGGTGAGGTCGATCCGCGCGCGGCGCTCGTCCTGGGGGGCGCGGGCCTGGCCGTGCAACTCGCGGCGTCGGCGCTCCTAGGCTGGCTACCGCTTGCGCTGGGAGGCGCCGCATCCGTCTCGGCGCAGGCGTACAACCTCGTCCTCTCGCGGACACCGCTCTCGTTCGTCCCGTACCTCGTCTCGTTCGGCCTGCTGCCCGCGTGGATCGCGTCGGGGATCGGCGTGCCGCTCGAACGCGTGGTATCGGCGAGCCTGCTGGTGGTGCCCTTCGCCGTATCGGCTCACCTCGCGAACTGCCTCCTGGACTGGGAGGCGGACGTCGCCGAGGGATCCCACAACCTGGCGCAGGTGCTCGGGAGGCCGCGCAGCCGGCTCGTCGCCGCCGGACTTGCGCTCGCGGTAGGAATCGGAGTCGCCGCCGCCTTCGCGCTGTCCGAACGTCTTCAGCCGCTGAACGCGCTCCTAGGGGCGGCCGGCGTGGTCGCCGCAGCGCAGGGCGCACGCAGCGAGCGCAGGCTGTGGTACGGGCTGCTCGCGGCCGCCGTGCTGTGGACGGTCGCCTGGGCTATCTCGACGTGACGCCGGTCAGACCGTGTCGTCGAGCTCCAGGGTGTCCTCGTCGCTTTCTTCGGTCAGCTTCAGCCACACGAAGAGACCGGCGAGGATGAGCAGCGGGATGACGATCAGCGCCGCGATCACGGCGCCGATTCCGATGACCAGGACCTTGAGTGCTTTCACGTGTGCGGACTCCCCTGCGCTCCCGATGGCCCGACGATGATAGCCAACATCCGCTAGGCCTTCCTTTCGGCGAGCTCGCCGGCGAGCCGGCCGGCGAAACGCGCGTTGTTGACGATGAGGCCGATGTTGGCGCGCAGCGTCGCGCCCGCCGAAAGCTCCGCCATCCTGCGGAGGATCGCGGGTGTGACGCCCGCGCCGGTCACGCCGTCGCGCTGGACCTCCCGCGTCGCGCGCTCGATGACGCCGTCTATCTCGCCGGCGCCGATCGCGACCTCCACGGGCGGCGGCTGTACGAAGAGCATGGCACCCGCGCCCGGCATGCCAAGGTGAGCGGCTGCGACTACGGCGGCCTCCGCCGGCCCGTCGACGCGATGGGCCAGACGCAGACCGCTGGTCGCGGAGTAGAAGGCCGGCAGCTCGTCGGTGCCGAGCCCGACGATCGGGACACGACGTGTCTCGAGAAGCTCGAGCGTCGCCGGCAGGTCGAGGATGGACTTGGCGCCGCTGCACACCACGGCGGCCGGCGTGACGGCCAGCTCGTCAATGTCGGAGCTGACGTCGAAGCTTGTCGACGCGCCGCGATGGACCCCACCGATCCCGCCGGTCGCGAACACGTCGATCCCCGCCATCCGCGCCACGCGGAGCGTGGCACTCACCGTCGTCGCCGCGAGCCGTCGCGCCGCCAGCAGCGGCGCGAGGTCGCGGGACGCCGCCTTGGCAGCGCCGTGTGCGGCGTCGCCGAGTCGTTCGACGAGCGACGCATCGGCGCCGACGACGATCCGCCCGCCGTCGAGCGCCACCGTGGCGGGAACCGCCCCGCTCTCGCGAACGCCATCCTCGGCGGCCCGCGCGGTCTCCACGTTCTCCGGCGCCGGTAGGCCGTGCGCGATCAGCGACGACTCGAGCGCCACGACCGCGCGGCCCTCGGCGAGCGCGTCCGCCACCTCGGCGGCGACGTGGAGCGGCGTCACCGGCGGCGCACGGCCACGGGAAGACCGGGCTCGCCCAGGACCGCGGTCTGCGCGCCGCGCACGCGCGCCACGCGGCTACCGAGCTCGCTGCCGGCGAGCATGGCGGTGCGGAGCTCATCCGCCGAGGGTGGCCAGCCGCGACCGGCGAGCCGAACGATGACGCCGGCCGCATACGCGTCTCCTGCACCGGTGGCGTCCACCACCGGAGCATCGCGCGCGTAGCCAGGGACGGTGACGGAGTGACCACCGACCGACGCGGCCGAGCCGGTCGCCGCGCCGGTCACGATGGCTCCCGTCTTCAGCGACGCCGCGAGCGCGGCCGAGAGCGCCGAGAGCGTCTCGTCCGGCTTCGCCGCCGCACCGAGCATCGAGCTCGCCGCGTCCCGGCCGCAGAACAGCAGCGCCGCGCGCGACGCCGCCAGTCGTTCCCGGAAGCGAGCGACGGCATCTGCGTCCGGCGGGAGCGACCCCGCGTCGACGCTCCGCACCACGCCCGGCGAAAGGGCACCGGTTACAGCGGTCACCGCCGCGCCGCCGGTGGCGTCGGCGAGTGCCTGTCCCGCGACGTGGACCCAGTCGACGCCGACGAGCTGCCGCTTCAGCGCGTGCCGCACCGTGACCCCGCGCGGGAGGGGCGTTCGCGAGCTGAGCATGGTGCGCTCTCCGGCGTCGTCGAGCAGCGCCAGGACGAAGCCGGTTCGCGGAGCCGGCATGGGCGCGAGCTCGACGCCCTCGGCCTGCATCCGTCGCCGCAACAGCGCCGCCGCATCGTCGTCGGCCAGCGGCGTGATCAACCGCACGCGGACGCCGCGGCGCGCCAGGCGGACGGCGACGTTCGCCGCGTGACCACCGGGCAGCAGGTCGATGTCGGCGGGTGCATCGGCCCCCGGGGCGAGCGGTCCGAGCGGACGGGCGCTCACGTCGAAGAGGCAGTCGCCGATCACCGCGACGCGCATGGGTCCACCGGCGATCACGGCTGCCGATCCTACCCCGTCTGCTAGCATCGGCGCCCTCGTGAGGTGCGTATGACCGAGCACGACTCGCACGGCAAGGGGACGCACGACCCGAGCGCCGACCCGTACACCGAGTACGACGACTACAACCTCCCGAGCTACGTCGGAAGCACGACGTTCCAGAAGCTGCCGCTGGTGACCGATGCGGCCGCGCTGCTGGCACGCCACCCAGACGTCGCCATCGTGGGCGCGCCGTTCGACGACGCCGTGACGCATCGGCCGGGAGCCCGATTCGGCCCGCGTGCGATCCGCGGCGCGACGTACCACGTCGGCGCGCTCAACTCGCTCCAGCTCGACATCATGCCATTCGACGTCCTCGACGTTGTGGACGCCGGCGACGCGCCGGTCACGCCGGCCAACATCGAACGCGGACATGCGGTCATCCGGCGGAAGATGCTGGAGGTCGCGCGCTCCGGCGCGGTGACGATCGTGCTCGGCGGCGACCACTCGATCACGTTTCCGTCCGCATCGGCAGTGGCCGAGGCGGTGGCGCCACGACGCCTCGGCGTCGTGCACTTCGACGCGCACGCCGACACGGCGAATTCGAGCTGGGGCGTCCTGGCCTCGCACGGAACGCCGATGCGGAGGCTGATCGAGTCGGGAGCGGTGGCGGGGCGCAACTTCGTGCAGGTCGGCTTGCGCGGGTACTGGCCGCCACCCGAGACGCTGGCGTGGATGCGCGACCAGGGACTGCGCTGGCACCTGATGACCGAGATCGAGTCACGCGGCGCGGAGGCGGTCGTGACCGACGCGATCGCCGAGGCGCTCGATGGCCCCGAGGTGATCTACCTGTCGGTCGACATCGACGTGATCGACCCGGGGATGGCGCCCGGCACCGGCACGCCCGAGCCGGGCGGCATGCTGACGCGCGAGCTGCTGCGCGCGATCCGGCACATCGCGGGCGCCGTCGAGCTGGTCGGGATGGACGTCGTCGAAGTCTCGCCGCCGTTCGACCTCGCGGAGGTGACCGCCGCAGCGGCGCACCGCTGCGTGCTCGAGGCGATCAGCGCCCTCGCGGCGCGGCGCAGGGAGTCTGTCAACCGCCCCGCTTGACGAAGTCGGCGGTCGCGACCGGAGCGCCGTTCCGGGTCGCGGTGACGATGTACTGGCCGTTGTGGAGATCCCGCGTCGGGTACTCCACGAACGCGAAGCCGCCGCCGGCGAAGCCGAGCGTCACCGACCCCGCATCTGCCGTTCCGCCGGGGCCGCTCACCTGGAACCCCACGGTGTCGGCCACGCCGGCGTTCTCCACGACGACGACCAGCACGACGACATCGTCGTGCCGGCCGACGCGACGCAACTCATCTACACAGCCGTCGCCGTCGACCGAGCCGCAGACGTGGACGCTGGCGAGGAACGCCTCGGGCGGCGGCGTCGGCGGGCTCGGCCGCTGGATCGGCGTCACGCGCGCGGTCGCGGTCGGCGCAGCCGTGCCCGTCGGCGACGGCTCCGGTTGCGTGAGCGGCCGGCGACTCCGTCCGGCGATCTGCGTCGCTGGCGGTGTGGACGCCGAGGCGAGCCCCAAGGCTGGCGGTCGCGATCGTTCGGGATCCTCGTGGCGGGCGAAGACAACCAAGAACACGAACCCGAGGACGGCGGCGGCGGCGATCGCCAGCAGCAGCGGGCCAAGGATCCGCTCGAGCGTCCATGCCGGATCGCCGCCCGGCGGCACGCCGAAACGCGGAAATGGCGCCGTGTCGTCCTCCGCCAAGCGCCTCGGCCGGCGCTCGCGTTCCCCGCCGCTCAGCCGCGACGGGCGGCGCATCAGTTCTCTATCCGGAACTCGGTGACGGCTGCCGGGCGGCTGTTGCGCGTGACCGTGACCTCGTACTTGCCCCCGGCGAGGCCTCCGAGAGAGAACGCGAAGTACGCCCAGCCGTTGCCGGGTCCCGGCGCCTCCCAGCTCGCATCGCCGATCGGCTGGCCATCGGGCCCGACCCCACGCGCTCCGATCAGGTCGCCGCCCTGGATGTCCTCGAACGTGACCAGGATCCAGACCGAACCATTGGAGGCGCTGACGACCTCGCCACCGGCCGGGCACGACGGCGCGCTCGGCTCCGAGAGGCACGGTTGCGCCGCGGCCCGGAATCCGTCGGGAAATGCGAACTCCGCCGTTGCGGTGCCGGCCGGAACGTCAGACCCGGCCGGCGGAGTCGCCGTCGCGATCGGTGTGGCGACTGCCGTGCTCGTCGGGGCGGCGCTCAGCGACGACGTGGGATTGACAGCCACGCCGTGACCGTCCGAGCCACGCCCGAACATGCCGGCGATCATCGCGCCACCGAGCAGGGCCAGCGCGCCGAGCCCGATGAAGCCGATGACAAGGAACGGGTTGGCTGACGAGGAGCGGCGGCGCTCCTCCCAGTCGTCGCGGAGCCGGTAGCGGACGTCCGTCGGCGCCGACTGGTCGTACGGCAACGGCTCCCAGCTGGGCTGCTCCCCGTATTCCGCGTCGGCGGCCGTTCCGAAGGCGGGGCTGCGGATCGTGGGATCGTCGACGTAGCCCGCAGGCCGCTGTTGTGGCTGGAACGGCGGCGGGGCCTCCCAGACCGGCTCGGGATCCGTCGACCACGCGTCCACCGGCTGGCCAGCCGCCGTATTGCCGGCCTGCTGCTCGTACTCCGCCCACGCCTCGTCCGTCCACGGCTCGGCCGGCGAGGTCTGCTGCGGCTCCCGCGCGTAGTCGGCCGGGAGCATGCCGCGGCGGTACGGGACGCCCGAGCGCCGGGCGCGAATGCGTGCCTGGAGCTCGTCCCTGTCGAGGCCGCGCGGTCGCGTCCGCGCACCCGGCGGGATCGGGGAGCCGCAGCGCTGGCAAAAATCGAGCGCCGGTGTCGAGCGATGACAGGTGGGGCAGCGGATCTGCCCGGGCTTCGGGCCGGCCATGCGCCGCATTGTGCGCTTGACACGCGGCCAGCGCACGCCGCGTGTCCGTCAGACAGGCACGCCGGTGAGGTAGGTGATCGAGGTGCCGGCGATGGAGCCGGCCGCGACCAGAGCGAGGGCGACGTACAACAAGCCGGTGCTCGCCTGGAGCGACGCGGCCCGCGTGGCCAGCAGCGCCAGCGCGCCGATCAGCAACGGCAGCAGCGTTCCAGCCACGAGCCGCAGCCAGGTGAGCCAGCCGAGCGGCACGCCGACGGCATCACCCGGCGAGACGAGCAACGCCAGCCCGAAAAGCCCGGCCTGCGCCGCCAACGCTCCGAGCAGGAGCCACACCATGCGGCGGAGCGGAGACGGTGACAGCCGCGGTGTGACGAGGTACCAGTGGCCGAGGAGCATCGCCGCACTCACAGACCCGAGGGCCAATCCACCGGCGACCACCTGCGCGACGAACAGCGCCGCCGGGACGGCCTGGACCGCGCTGAGGCCCACGGCCGCGGCGGCCGTCACACCGCCCGCGGCGGCTGCCAAGCCGAGCGGCGCCCTCGGGATGCCGAACAGGACGCAGACGAGATACGCGAGGCAGCAGATCCCGAATGCGAGAGCCAGACCAAGGACCGACGAGCGGGCCGATCCCTCCGGGACGGCAAATCCCGACACGACGAGCACGACGGCGGTCGCAAGCACGAACCACGACATGAAGAGGCGATAGCCGCGCGTCGTCCCGCCGAGGAGCTCGGTCAACGCCACGACAGCCAGGGTCCCGGCGGAGAGCATCGCCCAGAAGAGCCAGTTGACGTACGGCAGGGCGTCGAGCGGCGCCATCGGTCTTCGTCAGGCGCGGAGAAGGCTGCCGGTCAGGCCGATCTCCACGTAGCCGTCGCCGCTGACCCGTGTCGGAAACGTTTCCACCGGTTCGGTGGCCGGCGGTACGACCGCGCGTCCCGAAACAACGTCGAAACAGCCGCCGTGCCACGCACAGACAAGCACGCCGTCGCGCGGGTCGAACCCCGCCTCGCTGAGCGGGAAATCCTTGTGCGAGCAGTTGTTCTGGACGGCGTAGAACTCGCCCCGGTGGCGCACGAGGACGAGCGGCGTGCCGTCGATCTCGACCGGCACCAGCTCTCCGTCGCGCAGCTCACCGGCTGCGAGGACGCGCACGAAGCGCGTCGCGATGGCGGTCATCGCGGCCGATCTTACGTCCGAATACCATGGCGCACGCCGTGCATCCCCTCTTCGTCCTGCTCGAGATCACCGGCGCGGTGCTCTTCGGCGCCGCGTGCTGGGTGGCGCTCCGCCGCGGCAGGCTCCCTCTGCTGGAGCTCGTCTCCGCCGCCGGGTTCGGGATCCTGCTCGAGGAGGGCGACCAGCTCATCTTCGAGACCTACCACTACTCGCCGGAGTGGACGCTCGTCGTCGACCGCGCGCCGGTCCTGATCGGCCTCACCTGGGCGATCATCATCGTCGGCGCTATGCGCATCACCGATGCGCTCGGCATCCCCCGCGGCTTCGCGCCGTTCGTCGACGCGGTGCTCGCCATCAGCCTCGACCTGGCCTTCGACGCGATCGCAATCAGGATGGGCCTCTGGACGTGGCGTGGCGTCCGTCCCACGCAGGGGTGGTTCGGCGTCCCGGCCGGCAACTTCTACTCGTGGCTCTTCGTAACGCTCGCGTTCACCCTCCTGTCCCGATGGGTGCGCGAGGTCTCGCGCCGCCACCCGTCCCGCGAGTGGCTCCAACTGGCCGTGCCGCTGCCGGCGTTCGTGATTCTGCTCTCCGCGATCCGGCCGTACGCCATCCTCCAGGAGCGATTCGAGCCCGGGCGCGGCAACGGGCTCGTGCTGTTCGCCATCACGCTCGCCGCCTTCGTTGCGATCGCCATCATCGGCTTCCGCAGGCGTCAGCGGCCCGATGCCGAGGACGAGGCGCTCGATCCCCTGCCGCTGCGCGTCGCGTTCCTGAGTCGGCTGTCAATCCATGCCTTCTTCCTGACCGCGCTCGTGCTGATGGGTCTCGCGAAGCAGCTGCCGGTGCTCCTGCTGGTCGCGCTTGCGATGCTCGCGCTCGAGCTCCCACTCGCACTGTGGACCGACGCGTCGCACGCGAGGCGCCGGCTCGAGACGCTGCTCGGGCGCACCGGCCGCCCGGACCGCGGCCGCGGGAGGCGCCGGCCGGCCGACGCGCCGTGACCGACTGGTCGGCGGCCACGGAGGAATGCGTCGGCTTCCTGCGCGATCTGATCCGCATCCCGAGCGTCAACCCGCCGGGCGACCCCGACCTCGCGGCGGGCCGCGACAGCACCGGCGGTGAGGCGGCCGCGGCGCGCTACTGCGCCGAGGTCCTCGACGCCGCAGGCATCGAGACCGATGTCGTCGAGGTCGCGCCTGGTCGCGGCAGCTGCTTCGCGCGCCTACGCGCGACAGAACGTGCGACACGTGCGACACGACCCGAGCACGCCCGTCCGCTCGTGTTGCTGAGCCACCTCGACGTCGTCCCGGTCGAAGCCGAGCGCTGGTCGCGGGACCCGTTCGGCGGCGAAATCGTCGATGGAGTGATCTGGGGTCGGGGCGCCGTCGACATGAAGGACATGGTCGCGATGGAGCTCTCCGTGATGCTCGCGCTGCGCCGCGACGCGGTGCCGCTCCGACGGGACGTCGTCTTTGCGGCGCTCGCCGACGAGGAGGCGGGTGGCCTGTACGGGGCGCTCCACTTCGTCAACCATCGGCCTGAGCTCTTCGCCTCCGCTGCCGGGTACGCATCGGCTGCGCTCAACGAGGTCGGCGGCTACTCGATGACGCTCGGCGGGCGTCGCGTCTACACCATCCAGGTCGCCGAGAAGGGGATTGCCTGGACGAGGCTGCGGGCCACCGGAACGCCGGGGCACGGATCGATGCCGGCGCGCGACAACGCGGCAGTGACGCTCGCCAGGGCCGTGGCGCGGATCGCCGCCGCTCCTCGACCGGCGCGGGTCGTTCCCGTGGTCGCCGAGTTCCTGCGGCGCACGGGGCTCGAGCCCGCCGCGGAAGATCCGGGCGCGCTCGAGCGGCTCGTCGACGACGAGGTCACGCGCCGCTCGATCGATGCGATGTTGCGGGACACCGTCTCGCCCAACGTCCTCCGCGCCGGGACGAAGGTGAACGTCCTGCCGGGCCTGGCGGAGGCCGAGGTCGACGTCCGCACGCTCCCCGGCACGGATCCGGCGACGGTGCTGGAGGAGATCCGCGAGCTCGCCGGAAGCGGTGTCTCGGTCGAATCCGTCATCACCATGCCGCCGGTCGAATGGCCCGCCGACGCGCCGATCGTCGACCTGATGCACGAGGCGCTGGTCAGGGCCGATCCCGACGGGATCCCGGTCCCGATGATGATCACGCCGGGAACCGATGCCAAGGCGCTCGCGAGGCTCGGCATCCCGACCTACGGCTTCGCGCCGCTGCGTCTCGAGCCCGGCGTGCCGTTCCTGTCGCTGTTCCACGCGCACGACGAGCGGGTGCCGCTGAGCGCGCTGGCGTTCGGGCTGCCGGTTCTCCACGACGTCGTCTCGCGCTACGTCGCGAGCGACGCGTGACGGTCGCGGTCGAGCCGGCCGGGCGGGTGGGCATGGCGATTTCGGCTGGTTATACTCGCCACTCCGCTTCGCAGGTGCTCGGCCCGTGAGCCAGATTCCCCCCGCCCCCAGCCCCGGGGAGCCGCCGCGGCAGCCGGCCCTCGCGCTCGTCTTTCCCGGCCAGGGCTCCCAGTACGTGGGGATGGGTGCGCGCCTATTCGAGGAGTCGCCCCAGGCGGCCGACGTCCTGGGACGCGCGGATCAGACGCTCGGCTTTCCGCTGTCGCGCCTCATCCTCGAGGGGCCGCCGGAGGAGCTCGACCAGACCGTGAACGCGCAGCCCGCGATCCTCGCCACGAGCGTCGCTTATCTCGAGGCGATGTGCAGCGTGGCGGACGAGGCCGGGATCGCGCTCCGGCCGCAGCGTCTCGCGGGTCACTCGGCGGGGCAGTACGCCGCCGCCGTCGCCGCCAACGCCATCGACTACGCCGATGCCCTTCACCTCGTCCGCGAGCGAGGACGGCTGATGCAGGAGTCCGGCGGCGAAGAGGGCGGCATGGGTGCCGTGGTGGGACTATCCGACGATCAGGTGAACGAGGTGGTCACGCAGGCGCGCGCGCACGGCGAGATCAGCGTCGCGAACGCCAACGCGCCGGGTCAGATCGTCCTGTCGGGGGTAGTCCCGGCGCTCGTCTTCGCGCTCGAGCTGTCGAAGGCGCTGGGCGCCCGTCGGACTGTACGTCTGGCGGTCAGCGTCGCCAGCCACTCGATGCTGATGCGGCGAGCGCAGCGTGAGTTTGCCGCGATCCTCAACCGCGTGCCGTTCCGCGAGCCGGCGGTCCCGCTGCTGGGCAACGTCCACGCCACCGTCATCCGCTCGGCCGATGGGCTGCGCCACGAGCTCAGCGAGCACCTGACCCACGGCGTGCAATGGAGCGAGGCAGTGCGGCGGATGGTCGCGTCGGGGATCACCGACTTCATCGAGGTCGGCCCGGGTCGCGTGCTCACCGGTCTCATCAAGCGGATCGACCCGGCGGCGCGCGCGCGCTACGTCGACGGCAACCCACTGGACCCCAGGCTCTGGCTACCCGATGCGCCCTCGAACCGCATCGAGGGAGCGCCTGCTTGAGCGAGCGCCGCGTGGCGGTCACGGGCCTGGGCATCGTCTCCCCCGTGGGCATCGGCGCGGGCGAGGCATGGGACGCGCTGGTCGCCGGCCGCTCCGGCGTGAGTGACATCGGCCTCTGGGACCCGTCGGAACTCGAGGTCCGCATCGCCGGCGAGGTGAAGGGCTTCGATGCGACGCGCTACATGGACACGCGCGACGCGCGACGTCACGACCGCAACACGCACTTCGCGGTCGCCGCCACCGGCGAGGCACTCGGCGATGCAGGACTGCTCGGGGACGACGGCAAGCTGCGCCGTGACGAGGCCGATCCGGACCGCTTCGGGATGGTCCTCGGCACCGCCATCGGCGGGATCGGGAT
>JBHENJ010000052.1:0-8530 GCA_046262115.1 Candidatus Limnocylindria bacterium
CTGCAGGCCACGCTGCGCGGGCACCGCCGTATCAGCTACGCGCAGTTCTCGCCGGACGGCCGCCGGATCCTCAGCTCTTCCTACGACGGCTCGGTTCGCGTGTGGAAGGTGGCGGATGCAACGCAGCAGCATGTGTACAGGGATCACGGCGGGACCGTGTACGGCGCCGCCTTCGACCACGAAGGTGGACACATCGCGAGCGCAGGGGTGGATAACCGAGTCGTGGTGCGCAGCCTCACGGGCGGACCGCCGGTGATCCACGCCGGCCATCGTGATTGGGTGCTGGGCGTGGCGTTCAGCCCGAACGACCGCCAGCTGCTCAGCGCAAGCAAGGACGGAACGATCAGGATCTTGGACGCGCGCCGAGCTTCGAGCACCGTGCGCGTGTTGCGAGGCCACGACGGTCCCGTCAATACCGCCACGTTCAGTCCCGATGGCCAGCAGGTGCTGAGTGGCGGGGCCGATCGCACGGTCCGCGTCTGGAGCCTGCGCGGCGAACGTCCGGTCGTCCTTCGCGGCCACCAGGGCGCCGTCGAATCGGTCGCCTTCGATCCGACCGGCGATCGGATCGTCAGCTCGGGAGTCGACGGCACCGTGCGGATCTGGGACCCGCATGGCGGAGAGCCCCTCGTGACACTCCGCGAGTACCGCGACCGCGCCTGGACCGGGAGCTTCAGCCCCAATGGTGCCAACATCCTCAGCAGCGGCGATGACACCGTCTGGCTGGAGTCGTGCGAAGTGTGTGGCACAACCGCGGACATCGTCAAGCTCGCTCGAGCGCGCGTCCACCGCCAGCTCAGCGGATCGGAACGCGAGCGGTTCCTCGGGACACCGTGATATCGGCGCCCGCACTTCGCGTTAGTGTGTGCAAGTCCTCTTCGTCTTCTGGCAACTCCCAAAATTCGAGACGGTTGTCTTCAGCAACACAGCGAACTCGATGGACTCCAGCTCCTCGGCGGGAACGTCGTACACGTGAAGCCCGAGGTCGAAGTGCTCACCGGACTCCTCTCGCTTGTAGCTCACCCGAGCCTCGGGTTTGAACCGTATCGCGGTCGCCTTCTCGCCGAGGACCGGGGACCGTTCCGGAGGGACCTCGGCCCAGTCATAGACAGCGTCGGCCTTGAACTCGATGTAGGTGCCGGCGTAGACGTAGAGGCGCAGGAGATCGTCATCGCCGCGGGTGAAGAATCCCATGACCGTAGGGCCCGGCAGCTGCGGCAGGTCCGCCTTCAGCGCGTCGCCCGATCGCAGGCGCTCGGCAAGTGGATCGGGTTCACGACTTGAGATGTCTTCGCTGGCCATGCCGTCTCTTTCGTCGCGTGAGCGCGTTCACGTCGGCCGCAAACCCTCTCAATTCCGGCAACGCAAGTCAATACTGGAAAGCGGAGCGATGGTCGCCGACCGGCACGCGGCTGAGCGATTCAAGGGTGCGGAGGGCCAGGCGAAGAACGCGGTTCTCCATCTTGGGGCCGGCGCCGAGCAGTCGATTGCAGTGCATATGGACGTAGCTTTCGTACAACTCGACCTTCGGCACGTCGATCTGACCGTACCGTGCCAGCTGGTCCAACCGGCTCCCAATCATCCGGAGCGCGCGCCGTCGCTCGTCGAGCGCACGACCCCACATGGCCCTGCCACCTGCCGCCGGTCCCGGTGACAGTAGCTGACGGAGCTGCTCGCGGCGTCTTCGATATTCCTGCCCCTCGGCGCGCGATGGCGAAACTTGCGTCCGATACCAGGCGATCCGTTCGGCGGCGTCCATGCCGAGCCCCTCGAGCAGCGCGTCGACGCTCAGCACGGCGCGGATGATTCGGTCGAGCGCGTGGCGCTCGGAGCCGGCGCGCAGGATGCTCGCCACCGCCTGTCTGTCGGCGGCGAAAAGCTCCTCGGCGAGCGAGACGCCGACCACCCCGCCGTAGCGCTCGATCTCGCGTTCGTACGTGTCGAACGCGAAGCTCAGGCACGATCCGTTGGCCACGAGGCGCGTGGCCCACGGGCACACCTGCGGCAAGAGGCGGTTGAGCAGCACCTCCGGCTCGCCCTGGAATCGGACTCGAAGATGCGGGCCCGTGTCGACGTAGCGGATGAAGAACCAGCGGTCGGTCAGCGTGGCCGATACGGTGAAGTTGGCGAAGGGCGCGAGCTCGTCGGCGATCAGTTCGTCCTGGAGCGCCGGTGGGCAATAGAGCTTCAGATACAGCCACTCGCTTCCCGGCGGCCGCAGGCGGGCCGAAGCCGTCGCGGGTGCATGGGTCCGCGCCGCAGCCTTGGGTTGCGATATGGGCGCGCGAAGCATCAGAGGGACGACCAGCTCGGCGATGTGCCGCCCGTCTGGCCCCGTTAGCCACGCATCCGCCGGCCCAGGCAGTGCCTCTTGGATGACCTTGCCGTGCGCTGCCGGTCCTCGCTGCAACTCCTCGCGCAGCAGTTCTCCATGCTCCGCGTCATCGAGATCCAGCAGCAGCCGTTGGTCGATATCGGCGAGATATACGTACCGTGGGACGAGCCAGCGCGCGCGCCAGTCACCAAGCGCGCGCTGAAAATCGGCGACCGCGAGGTCTAGACCGCTCGTCGCGCCGATCCGCCACTGCGCGAGCGCAACCACGACGCGCCCGTACTGCACGCGCGGGAGGAACGCCAACTCGGCGGCTGAGGCCCACGTGAAGCCGTCCAACACCGCGCGTGCGTCTCGCTCGACGTCCTGCAGGAAGCGGACTGCGGGGGGCGCGTGGACCGGATTGAGCATGTGCTTCTCGGATATCGCGATCTCGGCCTTCGCAGCGGGCCAGCGAACGTAGAAGCGCCCGTCGCGTAACCCGACCACCAGCTCTTGCAGCGGGATCAGGCGGTCGGCCGGACCCCCTGCGGCCGTCCCGCACAGGATCTCGTAACCGACGACGGTTGGCCGGACGGCGACGTTGGCAGACCGTGCTTCTGCCGGGGGGTAGATGAGTTCGGCCGACAACCGTTCCGCATTGGGATCCTCCTGCGCACCAACCGCCCCGAGCGCAGCGGCCGCCGCCGTACCGAGCAGATCGGCGAAGCGGCCCAGGCCTCGACCCGCGGCGTCGGCGCCGACGTTCGGGCCGACGACCACCGTGAAGTCCCCGGCGTCCACTGCTGCCGGGGAGGCGGCGACAACGGAGACGTTGATCTCGAGCGAGCGGGGTGCGGTGCCTGGCGCCCGGGGCCACGTCGCAAGCTGCGACACGAGGGCGTCGTCGAGCTCCACGATGAGGCGGCGCTCGCGAAGGGCGTTGATCGCAAGGTCGCTGAGGATGCGCTCGCGCTCGGACTCGCGCACCGGCTTCTGCGCGCTCCTGAGACGATCGTTCCAGTCGGGTTGACCGAGCCCGAACTCCGGATCCAGCAACTCGAGCAACGGCACCTCGCGAGCCGGCCCGTAGCGTTCTGCAAAGCGGTCGCGGTAGGCAGCCAGATAGGGCGGGCCGTCCGGATACGGGGTCATCCGCAGCAGCAGCTCAGCCGCTCGTGCCGCCTCCCTGGCCACGCTGCGATGGATACGTGTACCGCCGAGCGGAAGGGCCATGTCGACCTGCGGGGCAGCCGACGAGCCCGCCGGCTGGTGCAGTTCTGCGGCGTGCTTCGTCACCGCTCTCCAGCTGTCGGCGCGTTTCTCGAGCGGCAACTGGTCCCAACCGTGGAGTGCGTCCAGGAGCGCGCTCAATCCTGCTTGAACTGCCTGGGCCGCTGGGACAGCGGTCAACCGATCGCAGACGTAGCGTCCCGGATTGATGCCCGTCAGCGGCGGGCGCAGGTCTGTGAGCAGGAAGGACTGCTCCCACAGCTCGTCGATGAGCTTGTCGATCTTCGCCGGTGTCGCGCCCGGAAAGGAGTGCAGCTCGGCCGCGAGCTCGGAGTGAGCGGCCGGCGTCCTTGCCCGCGTGAGGACGCGATGCACAGCGGCGGTATCACGGATTGAGACGCGCTGCCGAGGATCACGACGCTCCGGTCCGTCCGCCGGCTCGCACAGAAACACCCGCCCACCCCGGCTCAGCGCCAGTGGATTTGCGAACAGCCCGAGCTGCCGCCGAACAGCCGGGTCGCGTTCTAGCTGCGCGACGAGATCCATCAACCACCCCATGTCGGGGCGGGTGCGGGTCCGGAGCGGTCGCGGCGCCAGCGCGATGTCGGTGGACGGTCCCCACTCGATCAGGCCCACGCCGGCAAAGAGGCCGTACGGGGTCGGCCGTGTCGTCATGCGGATCAGGTAGCGAAGGAGCTTGCGCCGCAGGCGAGGCGCATCGCGAGCGGACGCGTCCGTCCGCTCGAGAGCGGAGAAGAGATGGTTGGAGCCGACCGCGAGCGCGGCGCGAACCGGTAGCTCATCGGGGAGCAGCGACGCGCCCGCGGTGGCATCCGGGAATCCGTCCAGATAGCGTTCCACCGGTAGCAGCGGGGCGCGGACGATCCCCCAGTCCATGGGCTCCAGCAGAGGGTGATCGCGGCGCCGGGCATTCATGTGACGCCGCGCTGCCTTCCCGGGAGTGCTGGCGTACCGCAGCTCGAAGTCACTGAAACGATGGCGACCGTGGCGTCTCGGCCATTGCGTGCGATCCTCGCCGACCTCCGCCACGCCCGTCAAGGGTGCGGCTCCCCGCATCAGGGCGATCGGCATCACGCCGGCATCCAGCCGGGCGCCCGGCATCGCGCGCCCGCGGTTCGAACACCCGGACGATCCACCCGTCGCCTGGCTCGAACCCGTGCCCGCCGAGCCGTCGTGCGCCGGTGCCCGCGCAGGCCTGCGCGACGTGCCGACCGCCCCGTGCTGTGACAATGCCCACGTGAACGTCACGCTTCCCGACGGAACCGAGCTCGAGCTCGCCGACGGCGCGACCGGCGACGACGCCGCCGCCGCGATCGGCCCCGGGCTCGCGCGCGCCGCCCTCGCCGTGCGCCAGAACGGCGAGGTGCGCGACCTCGCGCGACCGCTCGTGCCCGGCGAGCCGCTGGAGATCATCACCCCGAAGAGCGACGGCGCGCTGGAGGTCATCCGCCACGACGCCGCGCACGTGCTCGCCGCCGCCGTCATGGAGCTGTATCCGGGCGTGAAGATCTCGATCGGGCCGCCGATCGAGAACGGCTTCTACTACGACTTCGAGTTTCCCCCCGGGGTGACGGTCTCCGACGCGGACTTCGGGCAAATCGAGGAGCGGATGCGCCAGCACATCAACGCCGGCGAGCAGTTCGTCCGCGAGGACGTCACGGTCGACGAGGCGCTCGACCGCTTCCGCGCCGAGGGTCAGGACTACAAGGTCGAGCTGATCGAGGACCTCGTGCGCAACGAGGGTGTGGAGACGGTCAGCCTCTACACGAACGGCCCCTTCACCGACCTCTGCCGCGGGCCGCACGGCCCGTCGACGAAGCGCATCAAGGCGGTCAAGCTGCAGTCCGTCGCCGGCGCGTACTGGCGCGGCGACGCCAACCGCCAGCAGCTCACGCGCATCTACGGCACGGCGTTCTTCTCCAAGGAGGACCTCGCCGCGTACCTCGAGCGCCTCGAGCAGGCCCGCGCGCGCGACCACCGCAAGCTCGGCAGGGAGCTCGAGCTGTTCATGTTCAGCGAGCTGTCGCCGGGCTCGCCGTTCTGGCAGCCGGCCGGGATGGCGATCTGGAACGAGCTCTCCAAGCTCTGGCGCGAGGAGAACCGCCGCCGCGGCTACCACGAGGTCAAGACGCCGATCCTCTACGACGTCGACCTCTTCAAGCAGTCCGGGCACTGGGATACGTACCGCGAGAACATGTACTTCACCGACGTCGAGGACCGGCCGATGGGCCTCAAGCCGATGAACTGCCCGGCCCACATCCAGCTGTTCAAGGACGCCCGGCGCTCCTACCGCGACCTGCCGATCCGCTACTCCGAGCAGGGCCTCGTGCACCGCCACGAGCCCAGCGGCACGCTGCACGGCCTGCTGCGCGTGCGCCACATCACGCAGGACGACGCCCACATCTTCTGCAGAGAGGAGCAGATCCGCGACGAGGTCATCGGCTGCCTGGAGTTCGGCTTCTTCCTCTATGACCTGTTCGGTTTCGAGCCCAAGCTCGAGCTCTCGACGCGGCCGGCCAAGCGGATCGGCTCAGACGAGATGTGGGACCGCGCCGAGGCGGCGCTGCAGGACGCGCTCGACGCGCGCGGTCTGACCTACGAGATGAACGCCGGCGACGGCGCCTTCTACGGCCCCAAGATCGACCTGCACATGACCGACTCGATCGGGCGCTCGTGGCAGCTGGGCACCGTCCAGCTGGACTACTCGATGCCCGAGCGCTTCGAGCTGCACTACACCGGCGCCGACGACGCCGAGCATCGCCCGGTGATGATCCACCGCGCGCTGCTGGGCTCCTTCGAGCGCTTCATCGGCATCCTCATCGAGCACTACGCCGGCGAGTTCCCGCTCTGGCTGGCGCCCGTCCAGGCGATCGTCCTGCCGATCGCCGACCGCCACGCCGAGGCGGCGGCCGGCGTGCTCGACGCGCTGCGCGACGGCGGCCTGCGCGCCGAGCTCGACGACCGCACCGAGTCCGTCGGGCGCAAGATCCGCGATGCCGAGCTCCGCAAGGTCCCGTACATGCTCGTCGTGGGCGACCGCGAGGCCGAGTCGGGCAGCGTCGCGGTGCGCCAGCACCGCATCGGCGACAGCGGCAGCGAGCCCGTCGCCGGGGTCGTCGCGCGGCTCGCCGAGAAATCCGCGCGCCGCGAACCGTGATCAGGGATATACTCGACGGCGTTGACCCTGACTCAGATCTCACTGCCGCGTCTGCACACAGCTTGACGCGCGGCCCCAATTCATAGTGCCGGTCCCTCGAAGGTTCGACCGGCGCCCGCCCGAGCGGGACTCGACGCGCGTCAACGAGCGCATCCGTGTGCCCGAGGTGCGGCTGATCGACGAGAACGGCAACCAGGTCGGCGTCATGCGCACGCCCGAGGCGCTGCGCTACGCGCAGGACAAGGATCTCGACCTCGTCGAGGTCGCGCCCGAGGCACGCCCGCCCGTCTGCCGCGTGCTGGACTACTCCAAGTACAAGTACGAGCAGGCCCAGAAGGTCAAGCAGGCGCGCAAGCACCAGCAGCAGATCACGATCCGCGAGATCAAGTTCCGTCCGAAGATCGCGGAGAACGACTACAACACGAAGAAGGGCCACGTCGAGCGCTTCCTGCGCCACAAGGACAAGGTCAAGATCACGATCATGTTCCGCGGCCGCGAGGTCACGCACCCCGAGCGCGGCGTGATGATCCTCGACCGCCTGGCCGAAGAGCTCGCAGACCTCGCCGTCATCGAGCAGCGCCCGATCCAGGACGGGCGCAACATGACGATGATGCTTGGGCCGTCGAAGGCCGTGCTGAGCGGGGAGATCAACTCCGCCGAGGCCGAGGCCCGCGCTGACGCCGAGGCCGAGGCAGGCGCCGACGGCGCCGCCGCGCCCGCGGTCGAGGCCGACGCGGCGCCCGCGGCCGCGGCCGAGCCCGCGCCGGAAGTCGGCGTCGAGACCGTGTCGTCGGAGAACGGCGCCACCGCCGAAGGCGACACCAGCAAGATCTGATCGCGCCGGAGGGCCCGCGCGTTCGTCCACGGCCGCCGTCGCGGCTGGCAGACTGACCGCGTGAGCGCCGCTCCGCCGTCCGCCGGGAGCCCGCCGCCGACGGGTGCGTTTCGCGAGACCAACGGCTTGGCGATCGCCTCGCTGATCCTCGGGATCCTCGCGATCGTCCCCGTCGCGATCGTCCTGGGCATCGTCGCGCTCGTCCAGATCGGCCGCCGCGGCGACGACGGCAGGGGACTGGCGATCGCCGGCATCGCGATCTCCTGCGCGTGGGTCGTGATCGCGGTCGTCGCGATCGTCGTCCTCGTCGACAACATCGTCGGCCGCGACGCGGACGGCCGCATCAACGAAGCCGGCCTGATCGACGAGCTCAGCCTCGTGCCCGGCGACTGCCTCAACGACCCCGAGGAGGACGCGATCCTGCTCAGCGCGCTGCCCTGCGAGCAGCCACACGACGCCGAGGTCTTCGCGCGCTTCAGGCTCGCGGGCGACGGCTGGCCCGGCCGGGGCAACATCCGGCGCCGCGCGACCGCCGGCTGTCGAAACCGCCTCGAGCAGTTGCATCCGCGCGAGTACGGCGCGCTGATCGACGACGTGACGTACTTCTCGCCCGACCGCTTCGACTGGGCGATCGACGACCACGACGTCATCTGCTTCGCGAACTACGCATCCCGGCGCAGCGGCGCGCTGGACGGCGTCTAGCCGACCACGACCGCCTGTCCTATACTGACGCGCTCGCATGCCCAAGATGAAGACCCACTCCGGCGCAAAGAAGCGCTTCAAGAAGACCGCGAGCGGAAAGATCCGCGCGCGTCACGCGTTCACGAGCCACATTCTCGAGAAGAAGTCGCCGAAGAAGAAGCGCCATCACGGCAAGCCGCTGATCCTGTCGTCGCACGACTCGCCGCGCGCCCGGAAGCTGCTGCGGACCGGGAGCAAGTAGATGACCCGCGTCAAGCGCTCCGTCCACGCC
>JBHENJ010000053.1:0-20899 GCA_046262115.1 Candidatus Limnocylindria bacterium
ACGATAAGGCTCGCTACTTCGCCAGCGCCGATGTCTTCGTCGCACCCTCCACGGGGCAGGAGAGCTTCGGGATCGTCCTCCTCGAGGCGATGGCCGCGGGGCTGCCGATCGTGGCCTCCGATATCCACGGCTACAAGAACGTCGTCCAGCGCGGGACGCAGGGCCTGCTCGTCGAGCCGCGCCACCACCGCGCCATCGCCGCGGCGCTGTACTCGCTGGCTCACGACCCGGATATGCGGCAGGCGATGGGCGACGCCGGCCGGGAGAAGGCTGGCGACTACTCGTGGGATCGTGTCACGGAGCGGGTGGTTGCGTACTACCGCGAGGTTCGCGCGCGGGCGCGCGCAACGCAGCCTGCGCTGGCCTAGGCTACCGGCGCGCTCGCCTCGGCGCGGTCGTCCACCGCGTGTCTGCCTCGACCGAAGCCCAGGTAGAGACTCGGCATGAAGAACAGGTTGAGCAGGGTCGACGTCACCAGGCCGCCCAGGATGACGACGGCCATCGGGTGCTCGATCTCATGGCCCGGGATGTCACCCAGCACCACGAGCGGCACGAGCGCCAGCCCCGTCGCCAGGGCCGTCATCAGGATCGGCGAGAGACGCTCCCGGGCGCCGCGGATCACGAGCGCCGGCCCGAACGTTTCGCCCTCGTACCGCTCGAGGTGCTGATAGTGGTTGATCAGCATGATCCCGTTGCGAGCGGCGATGCCGAGCACGGTGAAGAAACCGACCAGCGACCCGAGTGACACCACGCCGCCGCCCACGAACGCGGCGAGGATGCCACCCACGAGTGCCGATGGGAGCGTCAGGAAGGCGAGCGTGGCGAGCCGCCAGCTGCCGAATGCCGCCTGCAGCAGCAGCAGCACAGCGATAGCTGCGGCGATGGCGAACAGCAGTAGCCGGCTCTGCGCCGATTCGCGCTCGGCATACTCACCAAGCAGCTCGGCGTGATACTCGAGCGGGAAGTCGATTTCCGCGAGCGCTGCGCGCACGTCGGCCACCACGGAGCCGAGATCCCGCCCGCTCACGTTGCCGGCCACATCGATGGCGCGCGAGGCTGCCTCGCGTTCGATGACGTTCGGTGTGGGGACGATCCGCACGTCGGCCAGATCCGCAAGCCGCACCTTGTCTCCGCCCGGCGTGTCGATCAGGAGGTTCTCGATGTCCGTAACGCTCTGGCGCGTCTCCGGCGTGCTCCACACGTTCACGTCGTACGCCTTGCCGCCGCGGAAGATGTCGCCGACCTCTTCGCCGGCGACAAGCGTGGCGGCCGCACGCCGCACGTCACCGGGTTTGATCGAGTAGCGCTGCGCGGCGGCCAGATCGACTTCGACCTCGATCTGCGGGACCTCGACCTGGAGGTCGGTATGCAGTTCGATGAGGCCGCCGATGTGCGAGAGCGCCTCCTCGACCTCGGCAGCCTTCTCGTGAATGACGTCGAGATCCTCACCGAAAATGCGCACCACGACCGCTTCGGCTGACCCGGTGAGAACCTCGCGGATCCGCTCCTTGAGGTAGGTCTGCACGTCCCGGAACAGGCCGGGATAGCTGGCGACGACCTGGTGGATCGAGGCAAGCGTCGCGTCGTAATCCGCAGCGGGATCCACGCTGATCCAGTTCTCACCGAAGTTGACGCCGACCACCTCGTCAGCAAGCAACGCCTGCCCGATGTGCGCTCCGAAGTTCCGCACGCCGGGGATCGATCGGAGCTCGCGGCTAGCCTGAGTGGTGATCCGGCTCATTTCGGGATGCGACGTTCCCGGCTGAGTGACCCAGTGCATCAGGAAGTCGCGCTCTTTGAACGAAGGCAGGAGCGACTGCCCGAGCTGCGGCCACGTCACGCCGCCGATCAGGACGATAGCCGCCACCGACACGAACGCCGGTCGCGGGGCGCGGATGATCCGGGCGAGCGCCGCGCTGTAGAGACGCTGCAACCAGCGCACGAACGGCGACTCGCGACGCTCAAGCGGTGCCCGGCGCAGGAGGATGAGTGCCAGCGCCGGCGTGACGGTCAGCGCGACGGCCATCGAGGCGAGCACCGCGAGCCCGTACGAGAGCGCGAGTGGCTGGAAGAACGCGCCGGACAGCCCGCCGATGAAGAAGATCGGCAGGAGGGCTGCCACGTCGATCAGCGTCGCGTAGATGATCGCGCTCCGCACCTCGAGCGAAGCCTCGAGGATGATCGCCGGCGTCGACTTCCGGATCCCCTCGCGCCGATGCTGCCGGATGCGGCGGACGATGTTCTCGACGTCGATGATGGCGTCGTCGACCACCACGCCTACCGCGATCACGAAGCCGGCCAGCACCATCGTATTGATCGTGGCTCCGCGGACGGACAGCACGAGCGCAGCCGCCATCAGCGACAACGGGATGGCCACGAGGCTGATCAGTGCCGAGCGCCACTCGAAGAGGAACAGGGCCAAAACGATCACGACCAGCAGGCACCCGAGCAAGAGCGCCGTGCTGAGGTTGTGGACTGCCATCTCGATGAACGTCGCCGGACGGAAGATCGTCGAGTCGATCGCGACACCGGTGAGACCCGGCTTGAGCTCCTGGAGCGCCTCTTCGACACCGCGGGTCACGTCGAGCGTGTTCGCCCATGGGAACTTCTCGACGATCAGCAGCAGGCCCGGCCCGTCGTTGATGATCGCGTCGCCGATCAGGGGCTGATGATCTTCGATCACCTCGGCCACGTCACTGAGCTGTAGCGCCTCGCCGTCCGCACCGTCGATCCCGACCTGCGCAAGGTCCTCCGGGGTCACGATCGGCAGCACGTGGCGCACGCTCAGGCGTTGATTCGGCGTCTCGATGAATCCGCCGGTGCCGATGAACGCGCCTTCCGAGTACTGGAGCAATCCTGCGTCGAGGGCGTCCGCCGTGCTCTCCATCACCTGATCGAGAGACACCCGGTGGCGCAGCATGCGTTCTGGCTCAACGTTTACCTGGAGCATCTGGATCCGCTCACCCCAGATCGCCACATTGGCGACACCGGGCACGCCGGTGAGCCGAGGGCGGATGGTCCAGTAGGCCATCATCGACATGTCAATCAGCGACACGTCGTCCGACGTGCTCGAGAGGCCGATCTTCATCACCCGGCTCGTGGCCGAGAGAGGCGGCATCATCACCGGCGGGCTCGCCCAGGTCGGGAGGGTGGGCGTTATCGTCTGGACGCGCTCGGCGACAACCTGGCGAGCCTCAAGCAGATCCGTCCCGGGCTTGAAGATCATCACCACCGAGGACAGCTGCGCCACCGATTTCGAGCGCAGGACGTCCAGCCCGGGCAGCCCGGTCAGCGCCTCCTCGAGCGGGACGGTCACGAGCGCTTCAACCTCGGCGGCGGATAGGCCGAGCGCCGGCGTCTGGATCTCCACGCGCGGCGGCGCGAACTCCGGGAAGACATCGACCGGCATCTCGCCAAGCTGACCGACGCCGAAGAACATCAGCGACGCCGCGGTGGCGACGACCAGGAAGCGGAATCTCAGACTCCACCGGATCAGCCCGCGCATCACGGCCGCGGTCCTTGGTCGAGGCTCACCCGCGCGGGTCGCGGGTTAATGCCCAATGTCACCCTCGGTGCCGTACAGCTCGGCGGCACCGACCGTGACAACCAGGGTGCCGACGTCAGGCCCACTCGAGAGGACGACATCGTCGCCGTTGATCGACTCGACAGTGATCGCGTGTCGGACGAAGACGAGCGTCTCCGGGCTGGTGTAAACCCAGGTGTCGCCACTCGCGTCGTAGATCACCGCCGAATACGGGACTACCAGCTCCCCGCCGGCCGAGTCGTGCACCGGCTCCGTCTGGATGTCGAGGCGCCTCGCGGCGTCCGCGGTCAGCGTGATGCGACTGAGATCGGTGCCCTCGATGGGCTCGACCTGCGCGGGTTCCACATCTGCGGCACCGACGGTTGCGTGCGAGCACCCGGTGAGCAGCAATCCCGCGCACAGCAGAACTGCAAAGGTCCATCGATATGGGTGCTGCACTGACGTGCTCCTATACATTTGTCAGCTCCATGGCGGCGGAATCGGTGGCCTGCACGCCGTACGGATCCGCCTCCGGGCTCGGCGCGAAGTGCAGGTACAGCGTCGGCAGAACGAACAGGTTGAGCAGCGTGGAGGTCACGAGGCCGCCCAGCATGACCACCGCCATCGGCCGCACGATCTCGAGACCAGCGAGGTCGCCGAGGATCACGATCACCGCCGCGATGATCGCCGTTGCCAGCGCCGTCATGAGGATCGGCGCCACGCGGTCGCGCGCCCCACGCACGACGACCCCGAGGCGCACGCTCTCGCCCTCACGCTCGAGGTGGTCGTAGTGCGAGAGCAGGGCGATTTGATTGCGCACCGTGATACCCAGAACGGCGAAGAAGCCGATCACAGACCCGAGCGACAGAGGCCCGCCGGCGACGAATGCCGCAACGACGCCGCCAGCCAGGGCAACCGGAAGCGTCACGAACGCCACTCCGGCAAGCCGCCAGCTCGTGGTCGCCGCCTGGAGGACCAGGAACGTGCCGACGGCGGCCGCCAGCGCGAACAGCAGCACGCGGGTCTCGGTGGCAGCCCGCGCGGCGTAGTCGCCGCGGACCTCAGCGTGGTACTCGAGCGGGAATTCGACATCGGCAAGGCGCTCATTGATGTCCGCGGCGACCGCTCCGAGGTCGCGCCCGCTGACATGCGCGATGACGTCGACCCGGCGCGAGATCGCCTCGCGCTCGATCACGGTCGGGGTGGCCGCGATGCGTACCTCCGCGACGTCACCAAGACGCACCTGGTCCCCGCCGGGCGTGTCGATCAGGAGATCGCGAATGCTCGTCACACTTTGACGTGTCTCCGGCGTGCTCCACACGACGACTTCGAAAACCTTCTGCTCGTCGAACAGGCTGCCGACCATGATCCCCGCCAGCAGCGTTGCGGCCGCGCGGCGAACGTCACCCGGCTTGATGCCCGCCTCCTGGGCCGCAGCCAGGTCGACCTCGACCTCGAAGGTAGGCTCGACGGCCGGTAGATCCACGTCCGCAGCGGTCACGCCGTCGACGCCTGACAGCAGCTCGGCGACCGCATGGGCTTTGTCGCTGAGGACGTCGAGCTCCTGGCCGTAGATGCGGACCACGATGTCCTCGTCGGGCTCGGCGAGAACCTCCGCGCTCGTCTCTCCCGAGTACGTCGCGACGTCGCGGCGGATCCCCGGGTAGCCGTCCACGACACCCTGGATCGCCGCCAGCGTCGCGTCGTAGTCCGCCGAGGGGTCGATGCTGACCCACAGCTCGCCGGAGTTGGCGCCCACCACCTGGTCCGACATGATCGCGCGACCGACGTGCGCGCCCACGTTGCGGACCCCGGGCAATGACCGCAGCTCGCTGCTCGCTCGCGCGGCGATACGGTTCATCTCCTGCTGGGATGTGCCGGGTGCACCGTCCCACTCGATGAGGATGTCACGCTCGTTGAACGACGGAAGGAGTGACGCCTCGAGCTGGGATGCCATCGCGAGAGCTATCAGCATGATCACTCCGAGGGGCACGACCACGAGGCGCGGTACGCGGACGACGCGCGACAGGACGTCGCTGTAGGCCCGCTGGAGCGATGCGACCACGGGGGACTCGCGGTGTTCGAGCGAGCCGCGCGACAGCAGCAGCGCACCGAGCGCCGGCGTGACCGTGACCGCCACCACCGTCGAGGCGAGGACGGCCAGCACATATGAGGCGACGAGCGGCTGGAGGAAAGATCCCGAGAGGCCGCCGATGACGAACACCGGCACCGTCGCCAGCAAGAGGACGGCCGTCGCGTACAGCATCGAGCTGCGCATCTCTCCCGACGCGTCGCCGATCACGGCGGCGGTGGATCGCAGGCTGCCGTCGCGCCGTCGCTCGCGGAGACGCTGGACGACGTTCTCAACGTCGACGATGGCATCGTCGACCACCACCCCGAGCGCGATCGCGAGTCCGGCCAGGACGAGCGCGTTCATCGTTGCGCCCAGCAGGTGCAGGACGATCACCGCCGTCAGCAGCGCGAGCGGGATCACCACCAGAGCGATGAGGGCGGAGCGCCAGCTGAAGAAGAAGATGCCGAGCACCAGCGCAATCAGCAGCGCACCGATGAGGAGCGCACGTGTGATGTTGTCCATGGCGAGGTCGATGAACGCCGCCGGTCGGAAGACGGTCGAGTCGATCTCGACCCCTGATAGACCCGGCGCCAGCGCGGCCAGCGCCTCGTCCACGCCTGTGGTGACGTCGAGCGTGTTGGCGTTCGGGAACTTCTCGACCACGAGAAGCAGACCGATGCCGTCGTTCACGACCGCGTCACCGATCAGCGGCTGGTGATCCTCGATCACCTGTGCGACATCCCCAAGGCGCAGCCGGCGACCGTCGGAGCCAGTGAGCGCCGGGTCGGACGGGTCGTCAGCCTCCAGCGGGACGCGCGCCAGGTCGCCCGCCGAGACGATCGGGAGGATGTGCTGGACGGTCAGCCGCTGGTTCGGGGTGTCGATGAACCCGCCCGTTCCGGGCGTGGACGCGTTCAGGAATGTGAGCGGCGAGACCCAAAGCGCATTGCCGGTGGTCTCGACGATCTGAAGAAGCGAGACCCCCTCCTCTTGGAGCCGTGCCGGATCGACCTGCACCTGCAGCTGGCGCTCGCGCTGGCCCCAGATCGCGACGTTCGCGACGCCTGGAACGCCCATCAGGCGGGGCCTGATGGTCCAGCGCGCGAGGACCGACATCTCAATCGGTGACAGCTCGTCCGATGAGAGCCCAACCATCATGACCCTGCTGCTCGAGGAGAGCGGCTGGAGCATCTGTGGCGGCCGCGAGACGTTAGGCAGGGCGTGCGCCTGCGTGAGGCGCTCCTGGACAACCTGTCGCGCACGCATGATCTCGGTCCCCGGCTCGAAGACCAGGACAATCGATGACAGGCCCGGGACGGACTCGGAGTGGATCTCGTCGACCCAGGCCACGCCGGTCAGCAGGTCCGCCTCGAGCGGGACGGTGATCAGCTGCTCGACCTCTTGGGCGGATAGCCCTAGCGCCTCGGTCTGGATCTCGACGGTGGGCGGCGTGAACTCGGGAAGAACATCGGTCGGCATGTTCGGCAGCTGAGTGACGCCGAAGAACATCACCCCAGCGGCCACAGCGACAACGAACACCGGGAAGCGCACGCTCCACGCGGCGACGGAACGCATCACTCCTGAAGACCTGGTGACTCGGTCAATGCCGACCTCCGAACTGAATCGTCCTCAGCACAGCCACGCGACACAGCGCTGCTCCATTCGCGTTTGCGCGGGCAGCGGTTCACGCACGGGGTGGCATGTTGTGCGATGCGGAGGGTCCTGTCCATGGCCGGACCATCGGATGTTGCCTTCTGGCACCGTGACCGTGACTCGACGCGCCGCCAGCGGGGCGGCCCGCCCGTCACTCCGCGGTCACGAACTTGGCGGCGTCGAAGCGGATGCTCTCCTAGAGGCGGCGCGCCGCTCCGTTCTCGGTGACACACCGCAACGCCCCACCGCAGGTGTCACTCGTCGAGCCGTCTCTGCTCCACGGGCTCCGTGTCTGCGTAGATGTACGCTCGAGCTTCGAGCTCGAGTGCGTCGGAACGGGCCTGCTCCAGCGCGTCGGGGTCAAGCTCCGCGAACTCGACGAGCTCCATCTCCTCGTGGTTCGGATCGTCGCCACGCCAGCCGATGAAGACAACGCCGATATCGGGGGCGTAGTACTTGAGCTGGAACGCTCCGGGCTCCTCGTCATTGAACTCCTCGATGACGACGACGTCCTCGTAGGTGCCGAGGCCGATGGTGGTGCTCTGGTCGACCTGGTAGACCCTTCCCTCGTCCGTCCAGTTGAATGGGGGAGGGGCATACCCCTGTGAGAAGCTCGTCCCCACCTCAGGCTCTCCAGGCACCATGATCCCGGCCCTCGCGCCCGCTGGATGCCCCTCGAAGAACATCCTCCCACCCACGAATTCCGTCTCGTCGTACGTCTCGCGGTACTCACCGAGATGCCAGACGTTGCCTTCGTCGTCCTGTGCAAAGAACGCCAGTTCCGACTCGACCAGGACGTCGTCGCTGTAGTCGGTCTCGACGACGACCACGCTGAGGACGCCCGCGATGTCCTTTACGAGATCGGTGACGGTGATGACGAGCCGGTGGTCGAAACGCTCACCGTCCTCGAGCGTGAAGCCTTCGTAGACGTATTGCCACCCGGGTGGGTTGGGCGACCATCGGTTGTCGATGGTGGTCGGGTCGCTGAACGTTGCGGCGTTGATGTCCTCGAGGTCGCTCGCACCGGCATCGCTGCCAGCCGGAGACGTCTCCGGGGAAGCTTCGGTTGCCGCCGCGGTTCGAGACGTCTCGGGCCGCGATGAATTCGCCGGCGCTTCACCGCTGCACGCGACGGCCAGGGGAAGCAACACCATGATGGCGACGGTCGAACCGATCCGACGATGCAACATCACGATCCTCGGGGCGGGAGCCGGTACTGTAGGGCGCGGTGCGCGCCCCGGCAACACGCGCGTGGGTCGGAGCTATTACTCGCTACGCGACCAAGCGCCCGCGCGCCGCTAACATCCGGCCTCGAGCCGAAGATGCACCGCGCGCGGACCGCTGCGTCGAGGCGGTACTGTATGAGGCGGTTCAAGCAGTGAGACGCTCGAGACTGGATCACCCACTGCGCGCTTCGCCCCGCGGCCTTCGTGGGTACGCGCTCCACGTCCTCGCGTGGGTATGGACGGTCGCTCTTTTGGCGGCCTGCGGCGGCGGGACGGCCGCAACCGGCGGCTCTGTTGCGCCGAGCGCTCAGCCAGCGCTGGGCAGTGAGGAGTTCGGGCTCACGTTCGAGGAGCTGGTTTCGCGCGTGGAGGCCGTCGAGGCACACATCGGGCAGTGCATGGCTGACGCCGGATTCGAGTACGTTCCGGTTGACTTCGAGACGATCCGCGCAGCGATGACGAGCGACAAGTCCGCTCCCGGGCTCAGCGAGGAGCAGTTTCTCGCCGAGTTCGGGTACGGCATCACGACCGAGTTCCCGAAACCGATCGTGACGATCGGGCTGGGTGAGGACAACGCTCGCATCCGCGACGCGCTGCCGGAGGCCGACCGCGTTGCGTACGACCGGACGCTCCTGGGCGAGGACCGCGAGGCGGTGTTCGCCTACGCCCTGGAGGCCGAAGACTTCTCGCGGACCGGCGGCTGCACGCGCGGAGCGGTCGAGCACGAGTTCACTCCCGAGGAGGTCTCGCAGTCATATTTCAATCCGCGTGACGCGCTCATCGAGCAGGACCCGCGGGTCATCGCGGCGCTGGAGGAGTTCGCGGCGTGCATGGAGGACGCTGGGTATGAGTACCGCCACCCGGACGAGGTCGAGCAGGACCTCCACGATCGGCTTGACGCGGTCAGCCAGGGAGCAGACCCGACGACGCTCACCGGGCCTGAGCTCGATGCGCTGATGGAGCTCCAGGACTACGAACGGGCCGTCGTGCCCGTCGCCGTCGAGTGCGAGGCGACGCACCTCGAGCCGGTTGTGGACCAGGTCGACAGCGAGCTCTCGGCACCGGGATGACGCGGGCGCCGGACCGCGCGAATCGCGCGCGGCGCCGCGTCCTGCGCACGCGCAGGGGCGCGGTGATCGCGCTCGTGGCGGTCGTGGCCGCGGGCGTCACCGGCTGGGTCGCCGGAACGACGATCCAGTCGCCGTCCGAAGCCGCGGCGCGGATCGCGGCACCGGAGCCCTCCGCCATCCTCGCGCCCGTCGAACGCCGCATCCTGTCCACCGACGTCGTCACGCGCGGCACCGGGCGATTCGGTACGTCGCAGACGATCACGCTTGCGGCGAGCGTCTTCAAGGACGGATCTCGCGTCGTCACGAGTCTGCCGCGCCTCGGGACGGAGGTCGACTCGGGCGACGTCGTGTTGACCATCTCGGGGCGACCGGTCTTCCTCCTCGGCGGCGCACAGCCCGCCTACCGTGATCTGGGGCCCGGCATTCGGGGAGACGATGTCCTCCAGCTCGAGACGGCGCTCTCGGCGCTGGGTTTCAATCCCGGCATGGTCGATCGCGTATATGACTACGCGACGGCCGAGGCGGTCAGGCAGTTTTACGTCGCCGCCGGATTCGAGCCGGTGTTCGCGACGGAGGACCTGCTCGCTTCGCTGAGACCGCTCGCCGCGGACCTGGTCCTGGGCGCCCGAGCCGAGCCCGGCGTCCAGGTCCCGGCCGATGAGATCGCCTTCCTGCCCAGCCTCCCCGTACGGGTCAGCGAGCTGCCGGTACCCGTCGGAGGAGAGCCCGTCAACCCGATCATGACCGTCACGGATGCCGCCGTGGCCATCGACGGTTCGCTGCCGGTCGAGGACGCGCGTCTTGTCGTGGCCGGGATGCCGGTCCGCATCGACGAGCCCGACCTGGGGATCGAAGCCAGCGGCGTGGTCAGCAGGGTCGCGGAGACACCCGGCACGAACGGGCTCGATGGATTCCATGTCTACTTCGAGATCACCGTCGACGATGCGCCGTCGAACGTCGTCGGGGCGTCTGTCCGTCTCACCGTCCCGATCGAGACGACAGCCGGCGAGGTACTTGCCGTGCCGGTGAGCGCTCTCTCGTTGGCCGCGGACGGGTCGACGTCCGTGCGCAAGCTTGTCAACGACCGGGAGATCTCGGTCCGCGTCCGCCCCGGACTGTCCGCGGGCGGATTCGTCGAGGTGACACCCATCGAGGGGTCGCTCGACGCTGGCGACATGGTCGTCATCGGGCTCGAGCAGGGATCCGCGCCGGGTGCCTGACAAACGCGACTCCATCGTGAAGCTCACTGGGATCGAGCGGCGATACGGGTCGGATCCGCCTATCGACGCGCTGCGCGGCGTCAACCTCGAGGTGCGCACCGGTGAGTGGCTGACGATCGCGGGGCCCTCGGGGTCGGGAAAATCCACACTGCTGAACATCATTGGATGCCTCGACCGCCAGACTGCGGGCTCCTACGCCTTCGAGGGCATCGACGTCGCCTCGTTGAGCGATGGCCAGCGAGCCGGTCTGCGCAGCCGGAGCATCGGATTCGTGTTCCAGGCGTTCTATCTGCTGGCCCACCGCACCGTGCTGGAGAACGTCGCGATGGCGGAGGTCTATCGCGGCTCCGAGAGTCGCGGGCGGCTCGATCGTGCCGAGCAGGCGCTCGAGAGGGTCCAGCTCTCGCACCGCGCCGAGTTCCTGCCGATCCACCTGTCGGGGGGCGAGCGTCAGCGAGCGGCCATCGCGCGGGCGGTAATGGGGTCCCCGAAAATCCTGCTGTGCGACGAGCCCACCGGCAACGTCGACACGGCAACGACCGCCGCACTGCTCGATCTCTTCGCAGAGCTCAACGCGGACGGCCTGACGATCATCATGATCACCCACGATCCCGACGTCGCCGCGCGCGTCCGACGCCGGATCCGGATCGTGGACGGTACGCTGCGGCGGGCGAGGTGAGACCGCCAGGCTCACGAATGACCGGCCGCGATCTCGTTGGAGAGTCCGTCGCGGGACTCTTCGTGCGCCCGGGCCGGACGGCGCTCACCGTGGCCGGGACCGTGATCGGCCTGGCGTCGCTCGTGGCGACCGTGGGGCTGTCTCGCACCGCTGGCAACCAGATCGTCGGGCGGTTCGACGAGCTCGCGGCCACCGAGATCGTCGTGACGTCGCGTCCGCTCGCGTTGAACGGCGCATCCAACGACATTCCCTGGGAAGCCCCCGAGCGCCTGATGCGCCTGCGCGGCGTCGTGGCCGCGGGCAACGTGAGCAGCGTCGAGGTCGGCGACGCGCTGGTCAGCACGTCTCCTCTGCGCGATCCGCAGCGCCAGACCGACTTCAGGCTCTCGGTGCAGGCGGGGTCGCCGGAGCTGTTCGCGGCCATCCGAGCCGAGATCCGCTCGGGGCGCGTCTTCGATGGCGGTCACTCGACGCGCCGCGACACAGTCGCGGTTCTCGGACCGAACGCCGCCGACCGTCTCGGGATCCGGTCCGTGGACCGCCTTCCGGCGATCGCCATCGGCGACAGGATTTTTGTTGTCATCGGAATCCTCGACAGCGTGGCCCGGCAGCCCGACCTCCTCGCGGCAGTCATCATCCCAGAGGGAACGGCGCGGAGCCTGTATCGGCTTGTCGCGCCCGAGAAGGTGATAGTTGAGACCCGCATCGGGGCCACCGAGCTCATCGCCCGGCAGGCGCCGCTGGCACTCCGGCCGGACAACCCTCGGGGCCTGCGAGTCGCGTCGCCTCCGGAGCAGCGGCGCGTGCGGGAGGCTGTCCAGGGCGACCTGTACCTCCTCTTCCTGATGCTCGGCGGGGTGTCTCTCCTGGTGAGTGCGATCGGCATCGCCAACGTGACGCTGGTGGCCGTGATGGAACGCACCGGCGAGATCGGCCTGCGCCGGGCGCTCGGCGCGGCACGCCGCCACATCGCGTACCAGTTCCTCGTCGAGAGCACGGCGATGGGGCTCATCGGCGGAGTCGTGGGCGCCAGCCTCGGAACGCTGGTGGTCGTCGGCGTCTCCGCCTACCAGATGTGGTCGCCGGTGATGGATCCCGTGGCGCCGCTCGCAGCGCCGGCAATCGGAGGCCTCACCGGGCTTGTTGCCGGCGCATACCCGGCGCTGCGTGCCGCCAGACTCGAGCCGGTGGAGGCCCTCAGGGCCGGGACGTAACCGGCTTGCGGAAGCTCGTGAAGCGGCGAACCGGCTTAAAGCCCAAACTCTCGTAGAGGCGCAGCGCGCCGCTGGGGTTCTCGGTGTCCACGCCGAGGCCGGCGCTGGTCATCCCTCGGTCGCGAAGCACGCGCAGGCTCGCCGCGATGAGCGCTCGCGCAAGCCCTCGACGGCGCCACGGGCGCCGGACCGCCACCGAGTCGAGCCAGCCACGCGAGCGGCCGAACCGCAGGTTGCCGGCGGCGTCGATCGAGTTCCACACCAGCCCCGCCACCTCGTCGCCGTCCCACACGACCTGCCACAGGGAGAGATCGGTCGCGGGCGAGTTGACGATGTGCTCGTACGACTCCTCCGACTCGTCGTGCTCGCCCCAGTGATCGCGGAAGGCCTCGACGTCGGCTTGCCAGATGCGGCGGAGTTGCTCCGGGCTGACGGGCCGGAGTTCCAGGCCGTCCGGCAGAGGCGCGTCCGGGATGTCGTCGAGCGTGGGACGGACCATGTCGTACCCATAGCGGACCGGCTCATAGCCGGCGTTGCGGAGCAGGGCGACCGTGCCGGCCGCGGTGTCCAGAGCGCCCGATGACAGCCACTTCGCGCCGATGTCGCCGTGGGAAACGGCGATCTCCCGGAGCCCCGCCTCGTTCCAGCGCAGCACGGCGGTCCCGATGCCGCGCCTCCGCCACTCGGGGCGCAGAAAGCCGAAGCACTCGTACGACCGGCCGCCGTCGTTGAGCTCCGCCCAGTAGCGGCGGCTGTAGCCGGCGATCCGACCGTCCACCTCGAAGACCAGGATGTCGCGGTCGGGGTCCGAGTTGGTGAGGTGCGCGTACGTGTTCTCCATGCCCGCGAGTGTCTGGACCTCGTCGCTCCCGTCAGCCTCGTTGGCGGCGTGGAACGCCTCGAGCATGCCGGGCAGATCCTCGGGTCCGCGGTAGTGCCGGAACCGGAGCCCCGGGACCGGCGGCGCTCCCCGGACGTCGACCGTCTCGGCGCTGCGCTGCGCGGCGGTCGGGCCCGGGCTCATCGGAAGATCTTGGACGGCTGTTCGTCGGCCAGGAAGTCCAGGAGGATGCGATTGACGAGCTCCGGCTTCTCGAACATCAATCCGTGGTCGGTGCCGGGTACCACCGCGAGCTGCGCGTTCGGCATCGTCCGGCGCACGGCCGCGACGTGCTCGAGGGTGACGTCGTCGTCGTCTCCGAGCATCAGCAGCGTCGGCACTTCCAGGCCCGCGACGTCGGACAGCGCGTGGTGAGGCCCGCTCTGCCACATGGCGAGGAGCTTGTCGAAGACGACCCCGAAATGATCCGCACCGTCGGGCGACAGCGCCGCGTACCGCTGCCGCATCGACTCGGGGATGTGCTCCGGCTTGAACTGGGGGAGGAACGCGAGCGACTCCGACGTCGATCCCGACAGGTCGATGGCGGCGCCGATGAGGACGAGCTTGCGAACCAGCTCGGGCCGCGCCAACGCGACCTCGAGCGCGACGCTCCCTCCGTCGCTCCACCCGATCAGGTGCGCGGACGCGATGGCGAGCCGATCCATGAAGCCAATCGTGTCGCGGGTCATGGCCTCGTAGCTCATCGGTCCCGGGACATCCGGCGTACGCCCGTGGCCGTGTCGCTCGGGGAGATAGACCGTGTATCGGTCAGCTAGCGCGGCGGCCTGGGCTTCCCACGTCTCGATCGTGGCGAAGCCCCCGTGCAGCAGCAGCACCGGATCACCGGAGCCCCGGACCTCGTAGTAGGTCCGGACCCCGTCGATCTCGACGTAGTCGCCCATCTGCGGCGCCCTCACCCGACCCGCTTCAGCTTGCCGGTCCGCTTGGCGTAGCGCTCGGCACGCGAGAAGGTCCACACCCCCAGCGGGACAAAGATCACGCCCATGATCAGGAGCGGCCACACGTCGCCCAGCAGCGAGCCGAGGCTCGCGTCGTCGATGAGCGCGCGCCGCACGCCGTCGAGGACGTACGTCGCCGGGGAGAAGTGCGACAGCACCTGCATCCAGCCCGGCAGGATCTCGATGCTGTAGTACACGCCGCTGAACAGCAGCAGCGTGGCCTGCACCACGTACACCATCTGCGAGCCGCGCTCGACGTAGATCAGTGGGAGGATCGACGCCATGATCCCGATGCCCACGAAGCTCACCGAGCCGAGCGCCATGAACAGCGCGGCGGCCCCGAAGTTCGCATCGGTCAGGTCCAGGCTGAAGAACAACGTGACCACGGTGAGCACCACCGCGGTCTGGATGATCCCGTACAGCAGCGCGTAGAAGGTCGTGCCGAGCAGCTGGGTGTAGCGACGGATCGGCGCCATCATCGTGTACTCGAGCGTGCCCTCCCAGCGCTCCCAGCTGATCGTCTCCCCGATCAGCTCGAAGACCACCGACAGGTAGTTCCACAAAATCGCTCCCACGACGAGAGTGAGCAGCAGCCGCTCGTTCCCCTCGGCGAGGCCGATGAGCGAGATCGCCAGCGCCGTCGCCACCGCATAGGCCAGGAAGGTGATCTCCCAGCCCCAGTAGCGCTTGGACAGGTAGAAGTTGCGCTCGACGAAGGCGAAGCTCGCCCTCAACTCGCGCGTCACGACCGTCATTCGTCTTCCTCTTCCTTGCGCCGCTCCTCGACGTCGATGTCGTCGTCCAGGGAGCGGCCCGTGTAGCTCATGAACACGCTCTGCATCGTCGGCGGGACGCCGAAGCGCTCCGCGGCGAGCTGCTTGAGCGCGGCCGGTGTGTCCTCAGCGACCAGCTTGCCGTCGTTGAGGATGCCGATGCGGTGGCACAGCCGATCCGCCTCTTCGAGGTCGTGCGTGGTCAGCACGATCGTTGCGTCGTGCGTCTCGCGCACCTCCTCCAGGAAGGTCTGCACGTCGAGCTTGGAGCGGGGGTCGAGACCCGTGGTTGGCTCGTCGAGCAGAAGCAGGATCGGGCTCGTCAGCAGCGCCCGCGCGATCGCGACCTTCTGCTGCATGCCGCGACTCATCTGCTCGATCGGCCGTCCGAGACGCTTCTCGGAGATGCCCAGCCGCCCGAGGATGTCGATCGCCCGCTGGCGGGCAAGCCGCGCGTCCATCCCGTACAGCCGCGCGGCGTACGAGAGGTTCTCGGCAGGCGACAGCTTCTTGAAGAACGCCGCGTCGACGCTGACCCGGTTGATCATGCGGCGGACGGCCATCTCGTCATGCTCCACGTCATGGCCGAAGACCGATGCGCGGCCGCCGTCGAAGGTCAGCAGCGTGCTCACCAGGCGGATCAGCGTTGACTTGCCGCTGCCGTTCGCGCCCAGCACGCCGTACGTCTCTCCGCGCTCGATGCGCAGTGAGACGTCGCTGATGGCGGTCACCGGCTTCTTCTTGCGGCCCACGACGAACGTCTTGGTGACGTGCTCGATCAACAGCGCCGGCGTCCCGTCGCCCCGCGCCGTCGCAGCGACGAGCGACTCGGCCATGCGGTCGGGTGCTTGCACTCCGACGCCATCGGTCGCCTTTTGCGTCTCGTTCAGTTGTCGATCCAGGACGCCGGTCATCTGTTTCCCCTTGGTCCGTCGCGGCACGCTCGCCGCTCCTCAATCCGTCCTTCAAACGCACGGGAGCCGCGGCTCCCTCGTGGGTCCGCGGCTCGCTGCGACAAGGCAACAAAAGAGCCGCGGCTTCGATCTGGCCGCGGCTCGCACTACCGATGCTGGCGGTTCAACCGCCTTCTGGTCAGCTCGAACTGGGCGCAGATCTCCCGAGGTCAGCCCCGCTGAGAGGCGCGAGGCCCACCCCCATGTGGAGGATCTTGGAGAAGTGCATCGTCAGCGCGCGTCCTCGTACGGAATGGCTCATGGGACCGGCGGAGTGTATGGCCGCGTCAGAGCCGATGTCAACCAACTGACAATGCCGACACGCCGTGACCCAGCACCTTCGGGCCTAGATCTCAAGCGTCGCGCCTTCCTGGGCGGGGATGACGCGGACACTGCGTTCCGGCAGGTCGGCATACGTCGCATCGAGGTCTGCGTCCGAGTGAGCCGGGTCGTGGTGGAAGGGTGCGAGGATCGCGACCTCCGCGAGCTCGGCGAACGCGATCGCGTGGTCGAGGCTGCTGTGTCCCCAACCGACGCGCGCCTCGTACTCGGCGCGCGAGTACTGCGCGTCGTGGATGACGAGGTCGACGCCGCGGGCTAGCGCGTAGCCGGACGTCCACTCGGCGGCGCCGGGGAACCCGTCGACGCCGAGCGCGGGCTCGTGGTCGGGGAGATACGCGATCGATCGACCGTCGGCGGCGATCCGATACCCCACGGTCGCTCCCGGATGGATGATCGGGTCCGACGTGATCTCGAACGAGCCGATTGTGACGGGATCGATCGGCGCGTCGTGAAGGATGACCCGCGAGCCAAGCTCCTTGAGCCGCACGGGGAAGAGCGGCGGTGAGAGGTAGCGGCTGAGTCGAGAGCGAAGGTCGCCCTGCGGCGACGGCGGCCCCCACAGGTGGACGTCGCCCTCGGTCTGGAAGAGCGGCGTGAAAAACCCGAGACCCTGGATGTGGTCGAGGTGGAGGTGGCTGAGGAGGATGTCGATTCGCTCGGCGCCGTCGATGGTCGCTCCCAGCCGGCGGATGCCCGTCCCGGCGTCCAGGATGAGCAGCTGCCCATCGTCGCTGCGGACCTCGACGCAGGCGGTGTTGCCGCCGTAGCGCACGGTCTCGGGGCCGGCGCTGGCCAGCGAACCGCGCGCTCCCCAGAACGTGATCTTCACGCGACGGTCAGTCCGCCTCGCGCAGCCAGAAGAAGGCGATCGCGCCGAGCAGCTGCGATGCCTGCCCGCGCAGCGGCAGCGCGGTCACGTCGACCACGCGGTGCACGCCATCGAGCGCCGCGATCCGGAGGCTCTCGTGGACCGGGCTTCCCTGCTCGAGCGCGCGGATCAGCGGCACCTCGGACTTGGGGAGCGGTTGCCCGCCCGGTGCGCCGGGCCGGAACGCGGCCAGCCACTCGTCCACGCCGATAGGTCCGACCTCGTCGAAGCGCATCCCGAGCAGCGGCTCGGCCGGCTCGTTGTAGTAGAGCAGTTGACCGGTGGCGTCGATAAGGAAGATCGGCATGTCGAGGTAGCTCGCCACCTGCCGCAGCAGGATGAGCTCGATCGGCTGGGAGGCAACCTGGGCTCGCGATGTCATGGATCAGCCAGACTCCGGGACCGGCTGGCTCGGGCCGGCCGGGGGCGGCGGCGCGGTGAACCGGCGGGCGAGGTCGCGCCCGTAGACGGCGAGGGTGGCGGCGAGGGCCGCGGCGCCGGTCGCGAGCACGAGCCGCAGGAGGCCGCCGGCGCTGATCAGCTCTCGCTGGCCCTGCGGTGGATCGGGGAACTGCGCGGAGAAGTTCCACGGCGGCAGCGCCTGGAAGGCATGGATGTACCAGTCGGGCATCGGCAGCGCTCCGTTGATCGGGTAGAGCAGCAAGCCGACGACGACCGCGGCCACGCCGACGCCGATGGCGATCCCGTACGTCGAGCGGCGCCGTAGGGCGTCATCGGCCAGGTAGGCGAGCGCGAGCATGAAGAACGGCAGCGCGGTGAAGTAGTGGTACAGGAACGTGGCTCGCTCGATGCGCGTCCACGGCAGCCACTGGAGGCCGAAGGCCATCGCCACCAGGAGGAGCGCCAGCGACTGGCGGCGCCACGCCTGGATGGAGCAGTAGATCACCGCCGGCACGCCGAGCCAGAACAGGAAGAGGTTTCCGCCGTTGTAGATCACCGCGACGAGGTCGCCGTCGAAGTTGCCCTGGTAGAACCACACCGGCCGCAGCGCGAGCGGCCAGCTCCACCACGGCGACGCGGCGGGATGGCCGCTCTGCAGCCCGAAGTGGTAGCTGAACATCTGGACCTGCATCTCCTCGAGCGACCACCCGTATCCAGGGCCAAGCGCAGGCGTCGCGAAGGCGTGGCCGAGCTGGAGATACGGCAGGTACGTCAGCGTGTAGACCACCAGCGGCACCACGAACAGCGAAGCGCCGACCCATGCCCAGCCGAAGCCGCCCATCTGGGCGGGGAGATACCAGCGGCGGTCGCTGTCCGGATCTCTGCGCGAGGCGACCGCACGCCAGACCAGCAGCGCCGCGCTGATCACCAGCATGAGCACTGCAGGCCAGACGGCCTCAGCGCCGCGCGCGAGCAGTTGAGAAACGATGCCCACCGGATCGTCCCGGGTCAGGTCGCCCGCGGTCAGCGCGAACGCAAAGCCGATGGCGCCGACCACAAGGCCGGTCGACGGCAGTGCGCGCAGGTCGTCCCAGCTCACCCGCACCGGACGTGCCCAGGCGATCGCCCCCAGCACCGTGATCATCCCTAGCAGCACGACGGCGAACGGCCACGGCGCGCCGATCCCCGCGACCACGAGCAGGAACGTCGCGCCGGCCAGCAGGACGAGCCGCCCGAGGTCGGAGCGCGCCAGCACGAGGATCCACAGCCCGGCGAGGGCGTAGAAGCCGACCCACTTGGTGCCTGCCGCAAGGCCGATGAGGATCCCCACGACGGGCAGCGCCCACCACGCGCTGGCGCGCCATCGGCCGCTCCAGGCCTGCCAGAAGAGGAGGTACGCCGCGACGATGAAGACCGCCACGAACACGTCGTTCATGCTGATCCGGCTCTGCGCGAAGCTCATCGCGTCGAACGCGACGAACAGCCCCGCCAGGATGGCGATCCGTCGGCGGGCGAACATCGTGGCCGCGACAAGGAACACGAGGCCGGCCATCAGCGCGCCGAACACGATCCCGGCGATGCGCCACGCGAACGCGTTGCTCCCGACGTCGACCTGGAACAGCCGCCCCGCGCCGCCGCCATCGGTCGCGACGATCAGCCGCTCGTGGTCCTCCGCCGGGGAGTGGCGGCTGGCGTCGAGCGCCCACGCGACGGGCTCGCCGGCCAGCGTCGTCTCGTCGAACACGGCGAAGCCGGAGAAGTCGGGGTCGTGCTCGCCACCGCTGCGCTCCTCGCCGTGCGGCTCGATCGTCCAGACGCGATCGGTGCCCGCGACGTGGACGATGTTCGTGACGCGGTTCCACACGATGTCGCGTGGCTCGCCGGGCAACGGGACCGTGATCTGCTCGTGCGTCTGCGTCGGCCGCACGACCGTCAGCGCGCCGGTCTCGCCTTCATTGGGTGACTCCTCGAGCAGGACCCAGACGCTCCCATCGGCGCCCGAGCCCTGGATCGTCATCGGGCCAAGCGGGGCAGCCGGCAGCTCGGCCGGGCTCCGCTCGCAGACCTGCGTCTCGACCTCCTCGAAGCGGTCGGGGCACGCGTCGGTGGTGATCTCGATCGAGATCCGCTCGAGCGTCGTCGGGTCGAGGAATGCGACCTCGGCCGCGTCCGCCTCGGCCACCGCGAGGCCTGGCTCCCCCTCGCCCACGTCGTCGACGAGGGCGATCCCGACCGCCTCGACGTCGGCCGTCGCCAGCACCGAGCCCGCGTCGGTGTCGATCAGGACGATGCCGTCCGAGCCGCGAACCGTCACCTCGCGGCTGGACGACGCCGGCTCGATCTCAAGGACGTCTGCAAGGCCCGTGTCGACCTCGATCTCCGGGTCCGGCGCGGCGGCCTGTGTCACGCCCTCGGCCCACGCGATCGGATAGCTGACGAGCGTGCCACTCTCCGCGGAGCCGACCAGCAGGCGGTTGTGATCGTCGTCGAACGCGAGCGACGCGGGCCGCTCGGGGAGCCCCCAGCGCGCCAGCTCCTCGAGCGTTTCCGCGTCGCGGACCAGCAGCTGCCGCCCGTCACCGGCGGCGAATAGGAGTGACCGATCGCGCCCCGAGAGCGCCCGCTCCGGTGCCACCGCCATCAGGCTCGGCGCATCGGCGATCTCCTGCCCGCCGACCACGCGGTTCGGATCGGCGAGCACGATCCCGGCGGCGATCAGGTACTTCGCGATCATGGGGTGCGTCCACTCGTAGACGTCGCGGTCGGCGTCGAACTGCCAGTTGGCGAGCCACTCGGTCGCCGAGCGAGCGTGGTAGACCTCGTCGAAGTGCATGCTCACCGGGGTGTCCAGGCGCCACAGCCGGAAGACCAGCGCGAGCAGCGTGATGGCGGCGAAGACGACCACGTCGCCGGAGCGGAGGCCCCCCGGCGGCGCCTCTCCGCCTCGTCCGCGCGGCCGCATCCACGCGCGCAGCCGGGCGAACGGCGATGCGTCCACCGCGGATCCCGCAACCGCGATCGCGAGCGACGACCCTACGGCGGCCGGAACAGGCGCCCGCGGCT